>JBAXTR010000082.1:0-8220 GCA_037130095.1 Methanomicrobiales archaeon | reverse complement strand
TTTCCATTCGTTAATCAGCCCATAGTATATTAATAGAGACAAAATATAAGTTTGGATGGCTTCCCATGGCAGACGTAGCAATTATTTCCGGGTCCGCATCGGACGCAGCAATTACTGACAAGGTAAAACGCGTCCTTGACGAGAATAACGTGTCGTATGACGCCCAGATTATTTCCGCCCACCGCGATCCTGATAAACTGGACGCATACATCAAGACCAGCAATGTGAAAATTTTTATCGCGATTGCCGGCCTTTCCGCTGCACTTCCAGGTGTTATTGCATCCAGGTCCGACAAGCCGGTCATCGGGGTCCCCGTGAGCGGGACGCTGAACGGCATGGATTCCCTTCTTTCAATCGCCCAGATGCCAAAAGGGGTCCCTGTGGCCTGCGTCGGTGTGGACAACGGCGATAATGCAGCCTGGCTGGCGATCCGGATCCTGAAACTATTATAGGGAGGTGCAGGTCTTTCCCTCCAATTTCTTTTTTTTAACTACCGGTTAAACATTGTTTCTATCCAGCGGAAATACAGGTATTATCATTTAAGGTCCAGGTATTGCCAATCCGGCAGTTCAATGCATTCCCGATAATATTGGGGGCAATTATTTGTTTTTCCGGGCTGGGTCTTTCTCAAACAGGTCCTTTACCAGTTTCATTGCGCAGAGGTCCCCGCACATCGAACAGGTCTCGAGTTTTCCATCACGTTCGTGGATTTTTCTTGCCACGTCTCCAAAGAGACCCAAGGAGAACTGGCTCTCCCAGTCCAGCCTCCGGCGGGCATCCGCCATCTCTGATTCTCGCTGCATAACAGAATCGTCTTTCCGTCTTGCCATGTCACCGATGTGTGCCGCAAGGCGGGCAACCCGTGTCCCTTCAATAATATCATCAACATCCGGCAGGGCCAGGTGTTCAGCCGGGGTGACCATGCAGAGGAAATCTGCACCGCTTTTACAGGCGATCGCTCCCCCGATTGCGGCAACAACATGGTCATACCCGGCCCCGATATCGGTTACGAGCGGTCCGAGCAGGTAAAGCGGGGCATGGTCGGTCAGTTCCTTGATCACCTTCACATTGTAACCGATCTGGTTCATCGGGATATGGCCAGGCCCTTCGACCATCCTCTGGACACCATGGTCAAGAGCACGGTGGGCAAGGCTGCCAAGTGTGAGGTATTCAACGGTTTTTGCTCTCCGTCCCGAGTCCTGGAGACACCCAGGCCGCATCCCGTCACCGAGGCTGATGACGACGTCTGACTCTGCAAGGATGTCAAGGAGGTAATCGTACTCTTTAAACAGCGGGTTCTCTTCTTCCCTCTGCACCATCATCGCGATGTGGAACGCTCCACCCCGGCTGACAACCCCCATGAGCCGCGGGTCTTCCCGGAGCGCCGCAAGGGCATCGTAATTCACACCGCAGTGGAGTGTAAGGAAGTCGACGCCGTCCTTGCAATGCTGGCGGATGACATTAAAAAGCGTATCTGAGTCCACATCAGCTACGTTGCCGGCTTTCCTGACCGCTTCATAAATGGGTACTGTCCCTACCGGCACATCGAGGGAGAGAATACTCTTCCGGATTTTCTGGAGGTCCCCTCCCGTGGAGAGATCCATTAGGGTATCAGCGCCGTTGTTGATCGCTGCCTCTGCTTTTCTTATTTCAAGGGCTTCGTCGCACCGTTCGCCCGATGTACCAACATTGACATTGACCTTGACACGGCATCCTTCACCAATAGCACTTATATGGTGTTTCCGGTTCGGGTTTGCGGGAATCACCACCCGGCCCCTTGCCACGCTTCTGGCGAGCTCCCGGGGCGCAATTCCCTCGGCCCTGGCTGTTTGCTCCACGACAGCAGGGACTCCGTTGTGGCATTCCTGGACGAGGGTATACATAAAACACATTTGTCCCCGGAACTTATTATTGTGCATGCCAGTCCAGTGGATTCCCGGCGACCCGGTATTTGCCAACTCCTATCTTATCGGGGATGTTCTCATAGACGCGGGGGTGACTCCGGTAGCTGTCTCGAAATACCGAGACACCATCCGGAAAATCATCCTCACTCATTGTCATTTTGATCACACGGCCTATGTTAAGGAAATAGCCGTGATGTGCAAAGCAACGGTATACATTCACGAATATGACGCCTCCGGGCTTGTTGAGGACTCAAAGAGCCTTTCGATGCATTTTGCTTCTCGTTCCCCGGGGATCGTGGCAGACAACCTGCTCATGGATGGGGACCACGTCGGGGATCTCCAGGTCATTCATACACCGGGCCATACACCGGGCAGTATCTGCATCCTGGATGAGGCCAGCGGTGACCTGATCTCCGGGGATACCGTATTTACCGATGGAGGGTTTGGCAGGTTTGATTTCCCGGGTGGGAGCCTGGATGAGTTAGTCCGGTCAATAGACAGACTTTCAGAACTGGACATACATGGACTATATCCCGGGCACGGGGAACCATCCCGCCAGGGCGGTGCCCGCCATGTTGCAGCCGCACGCGAACTGATCCGGATGACCTGTCCCTGAAAGGTTCAAAACAATGGAAAAAGGGGTTTATTGCCTTGTATTGTCCAACAGGCCCTGCACTATCAGGGTTGGGGCCCTTGGTCACCTGGTGTTCCCGGGAGGCTGGCATGTTTATGCCGGTTCTGCCCAGGGGCCGGGCGGCCTGAAAAGGGTGCAGCGGCACATCAGTCTCGCAGTTTCCCCCAAACATACACGGCGGTGGCACATTGACTACCTGCTTGGAGATGTGTGTGTAACCCTTCAGTCAGCGATTTGTGCACAGACAACCCGGCTGGTCGAATGTGAACTCGCTAAAGCCATTGGCGGAGTGCCGGTGACAGGATTCGGGTGCAGTGACTGCCGGTGCAGTTCACACCTTTTCTATTTTGATACAGACCCGGTCAATACTATCATCCTGGCGATGGAGTCGATCGGCCTTGACCCGGTCATAGCAACAATCAATACCAAGCAGGGATAGTGTTGATTGTTGGTGATGGTATGCAGGTACTAGGGATATCGGGGAGCATGAGGAAAGATGGTAACACAAGCAGGCTTGTGCATATTATTCTCAGGCAATGCGAAGAGAATGGACTGACTACCGAGTTTGTCTCACTTGCAGACAGGAATATCCATCCCTGTATCGGTTGCGAAAAGTGCAAGAAAGAGCATGAATGTTCAATAACTGACGATGACTGGGAAGATGTCGCTGCTCGCATGCTTGACTGCGAAGTGCTGGTGATGGGGTCCCCGACCTACTACTATGACGTATCCGGGCAACTGAAGAACTTCATTGACCGGACATACTCCTATTACCATGACCGCAGACTGGCAGGAAGGAAGGGCGTGGCCGTTTCTGTCGAGGCTGATAAGGGAGGTTCAAGGGCGATCCAGACAATAGAGGGGTTCCTGTCCGCCCACGAGTTTTCCTACGTTGGTCATGTAAAGGGTAAGGGATATCTCGCAGGCGATGTACTAAAAGATACTGAAGCAATTGAACATGCCAGGAAGATCGGGGATAAAATTGCCCGGCTGTTCCATACAGGGAATTAACGTGGTATTTTCAAACAGGCATATTTTTTATCTTTTCGCGTAAATAACTCCGATATTGACTCCCACACCAGTCGCTGACCAATCTGAACCCCCCGTTCCCCGGAAACCAGCGGGCCATGATTCTGTTTGTAAAAATTTAGACAGGTTAATAGCCCTCAGCGACGGGGTATTTGCTTTTGCGGTTACTTTGCTCGCTCTCTCTTTGATAGTTCCAACATTATCCACGGGAGCGCATCAGAACGAGTTAGCTACTGACCTCATGGGTATGTTACCAACATTTCTCAGTTATTTTGTGAGTTTTTTTGTCATTGCCTCATGGTGGCGGGGCCACCACAGGGTGTTTACCTATATAAAACGGTGTAATTCTACCCTAATAAGCCTCAATTTCTATTTCCTGCTGTGTATCACGATAATTCCGTTCCTGACCAACCTTATCATCCAGTACGGAAATTTTGAACTTGCAACCGTCCTGTTTGCCGCAATGCAGGTACTGACCGGGGTAATGCTGATAATCATCTGGATGTACGCATCACGGAATCATCGCCTTACTGACCCCCACCTGAGCGCACGCGTGATTAAGTTCAATTATTCACGGGAACTGATTGTAATCGCGGTTTTTCTTATCTCGATACCTATTGCCTTTTTCAGTACGTCCCTTGCACAAATCTCATGGATTGCGCTTGCACCACTGGCCAGTATCCTCCAGAGGGTTTACCGGGATGTAGAGGAGTTTGTAGAAGTGGAGGAAGAGGGAAGAGAGAAGAAGGAATAACCTGGATCCTGAAACCTTTATGAGGTTAAGCCGGTGGAACAATTTTAACGGGGCCCTGAATTTATGGTTTCCCGGTTGTCTGTAAAATCCTTAAAAAATTTAAACGGGTGCGTAGAGGGTCGTTCGCTGGCGGAGTTCACGACCGAGATCTTCAGCCAGCACTTTCATTTCTGACGGGTCAAGGTAATCAGTATTGGACGCACCTGCTCCTTTGGAGATACTCTCTTCAAACATTGTACCTCCGATGTCGTCGGCTCCTGCCAGAAGACCAAGTTGTGCCATTTTAATCCCGGTTTTTACCCATGAGACCTGAATATGACTAATATTATCGAGAAATAGCCTTGCAAGGGCGACCATAAGGATATCTTCCCTGCCAGTGGCCCCGGGTCGTGCGATCCCCTCCCTGAAAAGGCGCGTATTCATATGGACAAAGGAGAGCGGCACAAACTCGGTAAACCCATGGGTTTCATCCTGGATATTCCGAAGGATCTCAAAATGCCGCATGCGATCTTCAACTGTCTCACAATGGCCATACATGATCGTTGCGGTTGTGGGTATCCCAAGAAGATGTGCTTCCCGTATGATTTTCTCCCATTCCGATGTACGAATTTTCCCGGGGCATATCACGTCACGTACCCTGTCAACGAGGATTTCCGCTGCGGTACCGCACAATGAACCAAGGCCTGCCCCTTTCATTTCCACCAGCATTTCTCCTGTTGTTATCCCACTTTTCCTCGCCCCATACGCAATTTCCATGGGGTTACCTGCATGAATGTGGATATCAGGGGCCTCTTCATGAAGGGTGTGGATGATGCCGGTGTAGGACGAGGCATCGAAATCTGGGTGCAGACCGCTGACCGTGCAGATTTCCGTGACTTTTCTTTTCCTGGCGAGTGCCGCCTTCTCCCGGATCTCGTCTGTATTGAAGAAGAATGTACCTGAACCCCCTGGATTTTTTGAAAACCCACAGAAACCGCAGTTATTTACACAGATGTTTGTTACATTGATGTTCTGGTTCCTGACGTACGTGACCTGGTTTCCATTCACCCGTTCCCTCACTTTGTCTGCCGCAGATGCAATGTCCCATACCTGCCGGTCCCGGACTGACATGAGCATAATCCCTTCCGGAACGGAAAGCCGGTGTCCGCCAAGAATGTCCTCAAGCAATTGCCTGACCGGATCTTTCACCTGAAATTTTCACCTCGTCTGCCTAATCTGACGAAGGATGGCAGGGAAGATAAATTAATCCAAAGAAATCCGGCTTGAACAGGGGGAGGGGATATTCCTTAATGCTTATGAATGACCAGCGCCAACAGTTCGGAGAACACGATATGATCGAAGAAATAATTCCGCTCAAGCATTCAGATGGAAAAGGGTTTGTCATTCCTCTTGGCAGTATCAATCTTGTAGGAGTCGTGGCCAGCAAGGGGATGGTCGGCTGCGGTGCTTTTGACGTTTCGGCACTTAACAATTTCGCGTACCCGGCCGCGAAAGTCCGTCCGCTGACCGGGCCCTCAATTGTTACTATTGCTGACCTCCTGTCTGGGGTAATAAAAGAAGCAAACGCTGCAGCGCAGAATCTGGGGATCACAACCGGAATGACCGGAAAGGCTGCTTTAGACCTGCTTTCCTGAAAGGTTACCCCTTTTCGGTTCTGTTTAAACCCTGCATATTTTAAAAAAGAAGGAATATTTTGACAGGAGGGGATTTCACCCCCTCCCTGCCCCACCCCCGATAAGATATTCATCGGTAGGGTTTAATTTTAGGATTCCAGAAAATTTGAGAGATTTGGAGATTATTCCCTATCCCAACCAGGGTCGCCACAGCGGCGGGGCGGAGCTCCGGGAGCGTGACTAAATATTGGAGTAACCTAATCTGGAAATAGATATGAGAGGGTTTCAACAGAGCCCTCTTTTCATAAAAGATGGTACAATGTCGTCCTCTGGCGGAGTGGTCGCCCGAGGTCCTGCGCAATCCGCTCCATTACAAGTGGATCAAGGTATTCGGCACTTTCAGCACCGGCATCCCTTGAAACATCATCGGCGAACATTGTTCCTGCAAAGTCGTTCGCACCCGATGCCAGTGCAAGTTCACTCATTTTTAACCCGAGCTTTCCCCAGGAGACCTGGATATTTTTAAAATTATCAAGGAACAACCGTGAGACTGCGATCAGGAGAATATCTTCCATACCGGTCGCACCCGCGTGGGCAATACCCTGCTGGTAGAGGGGGGTTCCGGCATGAATATACGTCAACGGGACCAGCTCCGTGAATCCCCCGGTCTCATCCTGGATATCCCGGAGAATTGCCAGGTGTTTTGCACGGTCCCCGGCATTTTCATACGAGCCGTACATGATGGTCGCCGTCGTCGGGATCTTCATCCGGTGGGCCTCCCCGATGATTTGTGTCCACTTTTCGGTGTTGAGTTTATTCGGGCAGATCACCGACCGTACATCATCTACAAGGATTTCTGCAGCAGTCCCCTGGAGTGAACCTAACCCAGCATTTCTCATCCTCTCAAGAACTTCAGCGGTGCTGATGCTACCCCGGTCGGAAGCATGAGCGACCTCGTCCGGGCTGAACGCGTGGATATGGACCCCGGGGGCTGCACTGGTGACCCACCCCAGGATGTCCTCGTAGGACTCTATGGTAAAGTCCGGGTGGACCCCTGACAGGAGGCATATTTCAGTGACCTCCCGCTCCATCGCAAGCGCCACCTTCTTCTCGATCTCCTCCCGGTCATTGCAGTATGCTCCCTCATCCCCGGGGCTTTTTCCAAACCCGCAAAAGCCACAGAGGTTTTTACAGATATTCGTAATATGGATATTCTGGTTCCGGACATACGAGATGGTATTTCCAGCCTTTTTTTCCCGCATATAATCTGAAGCTTCGAGGACTGAGAATACTTCACGGCCCCGGAGGTTGAGAAGAGCTTCCGCTTCCGTTTCTGTCATGCGGTGCCCCTCCCTGATATCATGTAACAACTGGTCCAGGTCCATGTTCGCTCTCAAAATTATTTCTTATTTTTATTCTTTTTTCCCGGTTTTACCTGGCTTTTTGAGTTCTGCTTGTTATGAAGGTACCATTCATGAAGGATAATTAGCAGGATAATGATAATGGCAACCGGGATTATGTTAAGCGGGAGGTACCCTACGAGGGGAATGGTAAAGAGTGCTTTTCCAACAATCCATTCCTGTTTTACCGGCTCGATTGCCCCGAGACTCGCATAATGTGAAAGCCCTGATCCCTGGTCACTTCTCCAGTTGTTATCCCCTTTTGTGATATAACCGCCATGCGTATTCGTACTGTTCAGAGGTACAATAAACCCGATATCCGGGTCCGGTGAGGGGATAATTGAACCCTGTGCAGTGAAATTATCCTTTGTTATCGGTATATAACTCGTTGGCGAATGTTTTCCACCACTTGGGTTTACATAGGCAACCAGTGTGCTTCCCGGTTCCTCGTATACCATCGCACGGTGGATAATCGGGTGTGCTCCCCCGATAAACGGTATCGGGGAGTTGGTCCCCCCGTTTGGGTTATAAATAATCACATCGCCGTAATCCCCGAATTTGGTGTACCCGGATTCTTTTCCCTCTGTCCATGACTGCAACGTGCCAAACCTGTCTGCCTGGACCACAAACACGAGGTCCCCGACATTCATGTGCGGTACCATGCTTTCGGACTCTATCGTGACCACGGCTGGCCAGGTACCACTGACGGCAAATAAGAGTGCGGCTATGGCGCCGACAACAATGATTACCCACAGGAACTCCCGGAGTATTGACACAACTTTATTATCGCTTTTTTTAAATTTTTCAAAAACTGAGGGTTTTTTCTGATCCTCACTACTTTCTTTCATTCGTCTTTTTATCTATGTACTATTGTCATATAATTAAT
>JBAXTR010000081.1:0-8326 GCA_037130095.1 Methanomicrobiales archaeon | reverse complement strand
GCGTCCCAAACGCTCTAGGATGGACCAGGCTACCCTACTACCCCGGGTACTGGATCTACAGATGTGATGGGGGTGTACAAATAATTACCGGTTAATTCCCCGGTTGATCAGAGGGGGAGATATCTGGCATTCGCATCATTACTGACAACTGTCCCATTAAAACGGCCTGATATTATCGCTTCGGTAAGGTTTTTTGGTTTTCTCCCATCGAGGACAATGAGGGGTATACCGCTTCTCTGGATAATTTTTACCGCTATTGCATCCATTACGGTATTTGAACCCGCATTAAGCCTGCTTCCTCCCACAATCTGTCCAAGCCTGTCCGGGGTCAGGTGCGTAAACTTTGTAGCAGTAGCATCCGTTTTCGGGTCCGCGCTATAAATACCATCCACCGATGTAAGGTTAACAAGGACGTCGGCACGCGTGCGCTCGGCAAGTACCGCGGCCACTGCATCAGTGGTCTGGGCGGGCGTGATTCCCCCCATGACAACAATCCTGCCGGATACTGCATACTCTAATGCCGTCGTCTGGTCTTCTGCTACGTTGGGGTAAGCGAAATCCCCGAGAGCTGCAATAAGCAGTGTCGCATTTAAGCGCGTTACGAGGATACCAATTTCGTCACAGGTACCCTCATCAACACCAAGACCCCTCATCGCATCGATATATCTCCTCGCCTCTCCCCCGCCACCTACCACCACAAGAACCCGGTGTTTTTCTGAAACCTGCCGGAGGACAGCTGCATACTCCAAAATTCGGTTTTCGGAAAGGTTCGGTACAAGGACAGAACCCCCCAGTGAGATGACAAGGGATTTCATTTCGTACAGATGGGGAAAAAGGAGATATTAACCTGATTGTTTTCGATGAAATACCAAGGCATATAATCATGGTTTTTCGTGGACCTGATCAATAGGCATTATTGCTGTTGCGAGCGACAAGAAGGATCAATGATACTGTGTTGCCCGGAATGCCAGAGCATAGAAGTGTACGAAGTGGCAGGCGGTTGTGTAGGCCAGGTCTACCGTTGTAAAAAATGCGGGTATCGCGGTTCATTTGTTCTCGAAATTGACGAGGCCGAACTGGGGGGATTCCAAAGTGGCCAGCCTGAAACTGACCAGAAGGAGACAACTCCCTGAAATGTCCTGTGAAGGGAGTGGTGTAAATACCAATGCATGAGGCCGCCCTTTATGAAAAATTACCTGATCTCGCAGTAGGGTGTTCGGTTTGTAGTAACCGGTGCACGATCAGGGAAGGAAAGACCGGGATCTGCGCGGTACGCGTTAATAAAAAGGGTGTCCTCTATTCTACGACCTACGGGCTTATCACATCTGAAGCAGTTGACCCGGTAGAGAAAAAACCACTCTATCATTTCCTTCCGGGTACACGTTGTTATTCTCTTGGTGGGATCGGTTGTAACTTTCACTGCGAACATTGCCAGAACTGGCAAATCTCAAGGGCAACCGGGGACATGGTACGCATGACCGGACTCAGCCCCACTGAAGGAGTTGAACATGCATTGCGGCAGGGCTGCAGGAGTATTGCGTGGACTTACAACGAACCTACCATATGGCATGAATATACCAGGGATATGGCCCTGCTCGCAAGGGTAAAAGGGCTTGGTACCGTTTACGTTACGAACGGGTATATCACTGAAGAAGCGCTCCGCGATCTCTCTCCTGTACTGAATGCATTCCGTGTAGATATCAAGTCATTTTCTGATGATTTTTACCGGAAAATCTGTGGGGGAAGACTGGAACCCGTCCTCAGCTCGACAATTCTTGCCAGGGAACTTGGGATGCATGTTGAAATCGTGACCCTTATCATCCCAGGATTAAACGATAGCCCTGAAGAAGTTGACAGCCTCATTAAATGGGTCATTGATAACCCGGGCCCTGCTACACCGGTTCATTTCACACGGTTCCACCCCGATTACCACATGACAGACCGTGCTGCCACTCCTGTGGCGACACTGGAAAAGATTTATCGGCGTGCAAAGGAACTGGGTCTCAGATTCCCCTACCTTGGCAATGTCCCACGCCACCCGTTTGAACATACCTATTGCCCGCATTGCGGTGAATTATTGATAGAACGAACAGGATATGAAATTTGCATCGGGAATCTCGATAACCACAAATGCGGGAAATGTGGTGAGGGGATAGAGATTGTCACTGATGTCGGAAAAAAACATGCATGAGAACCGGTTTCTCATTGACCGCATGCTTGGGACCCTTGGCAGGTACCTCCGCTTTAAGGGATACGATACGACAAGTGCCAACAGCATCCCGCCTGGGAACGCACGGGAAGACAGTCTTCTGCTTGGGATTGCCTTACGTGAGGGGAGAATCCTTCTGACCCGTGACCGCGAACTTGCGAAACGCGGTGGTGAACGAGCAGTTTTAATCATATCTACGGGAGTTCTCCCACAACTCCAGGAGCTTGTTGACCTGGGACTCGTGGAACCACGGCTCAGGATGACCCGTTGTTCACTATGTAATGAAAAACTCAGGCGTGCCCGTGCTGCAGAAATTCAGGGTGCAGACTACAAACCGGGACGATCGTACGGACTTACATTTTTATGGTGCGGCTATTGCAGGAAATTGTACTGGACCGGATCACATGTACAGGATATTGAAACCCGGTTAAAAAAAGGAATAAGGCGGTCCCAGGTATCAGCTGGACGCCTGCGTTGATGGGGTAACTGCCTGGCTTCCCGCAGGGCGTTTGAGCCAGAGGAGGTCTTTCCCTTCATAACGGAATGAACGCATAAAAACAACCTTCATGCTCTCAGGAAGACCAGACACATCCGTTCCCTGAGGTACTAACAGGCAGGCATGCCATGTACCTTTTTTTGCAGCCGCGGTCTCCTTGCCGTCCACCAGTGCTGATACTAGCTCTTTTGCAATAACTCTTCCAAAGCTTGCACCGACAGTGGCAATCTGGTTTGATCCCCGTCTTCGTGATAATGAAAATATTTCATCGTTTCCAACCTGTTTCGGGGCGCCTGATATTACCCATCCCTCACTTGCAGGGTAGTTACGTTTTAGTTCCTTTTGCACGATATCGTGCATAATGTCACCAGAATATCCCATTGAATAATCACCTATCACAAATTGTACCAAGGATAGTTAAACATTTTTTCCTTTTCCTGGCATAAATCTGGACGGGAATGGGTATTTTTGGCAAAATTGAATGTCCCGGTAAATCCGGTGGTGCATTCCTGTGTTTTACCAGCGCTCTTTCTATGGCCTCTATTTGTAGAATATGGAAATATTCCGAAGTAATCTGGGATATAATTATAACGTCATGATATAACTTGTATTCAGTGAAATCAGGGGTGTGTGACGGAATGTCACCTCGAAGTGTTAATGATCTACCCGGCCAGAAGGATTCCTTCCAGTCTCAGGTACCCCGTTATATTAACCGGGAAATAGGCTGGATATGGTTTAACCGCCATGTTCTTAATGAGGCGTCCGATAGAAGACACCCGTTACTTGAACGAGTAAAGTTCCTTTCAATATTTGCAAATAATCTCGATGAATTTTTTATGATCCGGGTTTCCGGACTCCAGAGGCAGGTGGAAAGCGGAGTCCTTGAGGCACCGCCCGACGGGATGAGTCCGAGGGAACAACTTGCGGCGATCCACGATCTTCTCGCTTCCCTGCTAGCCGAACAATCCCGGTGCTGGGAGTGCGATCTTATACCGGCAATGAAGGATGAAGGAATAGAAATAATTCCTGTCAGTGCTCTTTCGGACGAGGAATATTCGACCATGCGGGAATATTACGAGCATGAAATTTTTCCCGTGCTGACACCGCTCGCGTTTGATAAATCACACCCATTCCCCTTTATCTCCAACCTCTCCCTGAACCTTGCCATCGTTGTAAGAGACCCTTCGCGAAAGGAGGACCTCTTCGCGCGTATTAAGGTACCAACCGACCTTTTCCCCCGCCTTATCCGCATCCCTGCTCAAAAACGTGCAAAAAAACGAGATAAACCGGCTGAAAAATTTGTATTTCTTGAGAACCTCGTTGCGGCCTTCCTTGACCGGCTCTTCCCGGGTATGGAAGTTGTGGCAGCATATCCGTTCAGGGTTACACGTGATGCAGACTTTGAGATTGAGGAAGACGAAGCATCAGATCTGTTAACCGCGGTCGAAGAAAGTGTTGAACTCCGTCGTATCGGTTCCCCTGTTAGGATAGAAGTATCTTCGTCTATGCCATGGGGAATATGTGAAATGTTGTCCATTAAACTCGGGATCAGCATGGACATGTTCTACCGGGTGGAGCCCCCGGTCGGGATGGCAGACCTCATGCAGTTATACGGGCTTGACAGGCCTGATTTAAAAGATGTGCCTTTTGTTCCGGTAGTGCCATCGTCGCTTGAAGGGGATGCTGATATATTTGCAGAGATCAGAAAAGGGGATATACTTCTTTTCCACCCCTATGACAGTTTTTCTCCGGTTGTATCATTTCTTAAACAGGCTGCCAAGGACCCGGATGTCCTAGCTATTAAAATGACACTCTACCGTGTCGGGCCGAATTCCCCGATTGTAGACGCACTTATGGAGGCACGGGATAATGGCAAAGTAGTCGCTGCCATGATAGAACTAAAGGCCCGGTTTGATGAGGAAAATAATATCGGGTGGGCCCGGGCTCTTGAAAGGGCAGGAGTTCACGTAGTATACGGGCTTTCCGGTCTCAAAGTCCATAGCAAGATCTGCATGGTTGTGAGAAAGGAGAAAGATGGGATAACCAGGTATGTTCATCTTGGAACAGGGAACTACAACGCTTCTACAAGCCGGATTTATACGGACCTTGGCCTGTTTACCCGTGACCCGGTGATTGGAGCTGACGTAGCTGACCTTTTTAATGCACTCACGGGTTATTCACGGGTTCATTCGTACCGCTCCCTCCTGGTTGCCCCGGTAAGCATCAGGAAAAGTCTGTTTGAGCGGATAGAACGTGAAATTGAACTTCATAAAAAATCCGGCGGCGGACATATTATTTTCAAAATCAATGCACTGGTAGACCGGGACTCTATCGATATCCTGTACCGTGCTTCGGAAGCAGGGGTCAGGGTGGACCTCCAGGTACGGGGTATTTGTTGCTTAAGGCCAGGTGTCCAGGGTTTTAGTGAAAATATAACGGTTACCAGTATTGTAGGACGTTTCCTTGAACATCCCCGCATTTTTTATTTCAGAAACGGGGGCAATGAAGAAGTATTCCTTGGCAGTGCCGACCTCATGCCACGGAACCTTGACCGCCGCGTTGAGGTCATTTTCCCGGTGAACGACCCTGCTATCAGGCATTCAATCATCGACACCATACTTGGGGTATATCTGAAGGACACGGTGAATATGCGCATGCTTGGCCCTGACGGCAATTATCAACGGGTTGGCCCCCTTCCCGGGGAGAGACCATGCAATGCCCAGGCATGGCTGGTTTCGCACAGGGGGATCTGGCATGAAAAACCCCGGAAATCTTCGAAGAAAAACAGGGGGGATAGCGGGGGCTCCGGACCCTGATGGTTTTCTCACCTGGATTACTTTCGCACCGCGGTGAAAAGGTTAATCGCAGCACAGGCGAATCTCTTTCAATAACATTTCTGGACTATCATGATTGTACTTGGAATTGACCCGGGTCTTGCACGGATGGGGTATGGGGTGATTGAAAAAGCAGGCAGCAAGGCGGTTTACATCACCCATGGGTGCATCACGACCACCCAGGGAGGTAAGTCGGCGGGTGCACGGCTTAATCAGCTCTATGAGGGTCTGAAACACGTATTTGAAGAACACCAGCCCGGGTGTGCGGCAGTTGAAAAGTTATTCTTTTCAAAAAATATCACATCTGCCATGAGTGTCGCAGAAGTCCGGGGCGTTATCCTCCTGATTTGCGAACAGGAGCATATCCCCGTGACGGAATATACCCCGAACCAGGTAAAACAGGCAATAACCGGATCTGGACGGGCAGACAAGAAACAGGTCCAGGAAATGATCAAACGCCTTCTTCACCTTCAGGAAGTTCCGAAACCTGATGATGCAGCAGATGGACTGTCTATTGCACTCTGTCATGTCCATACCATGAGAGTGTAACAATGATACACCCACCCTCTTATGCATTCACGACAACGGAAATGTTGCTGGTTAATGATTTCGCGACTCTGTTATCTTCATCTTACCACGTTATTTGCAGAATCAGCATCTCCCGGACCTGGAGTGGATAGGAATGATATCACAACTCAATGGAGAAATGGCAACAATTGGGGATGGATTTGTTATAGTTGATGTTGGGGGTGTCGGGTACCACGTTAACATGACTACAACGGATACTGCTTACTTTTCTCATTGTACGGGAAAACAAAGGATATTTACACATCTTAGTGTCAGAGAGGACGCACTTACCCTTTACGGGTTTTCTGATCCCTTCGACCTGGACGTATTTACCCACCTGATCGCTGTAAACCGGGTGGGTCCGCAGCTTGCACTGTCTATCCTCTCGCAGATTACCGCAAAGGAATTTGTTCAGGCTGTTACCGCAGAGGACGAAAAAAGGCTGACACGACTTTCCGGGATTGGACCTAGAAATGCCAAAAGATTAATTCTTGAATTAAAAGACCGCATGAAGACACATTTTCAGGGAATGGCTACTGCGGGTACAGGTGTTCCCGGTACTATCCGGGATGATGTGGCAGAAGCCCTGATTGCACTGGGGTTCCCTGAGCGCGAATCTTATGATGCGGTTGACGAGATATGTAGAACAACAGGGCCTGTCGGTTCACAGGTATTACTGAAAGCATCCCTCCTGCTCCTGAAGGAGAGAAAAAAGATATGAGGGACAGGGTTATTGAGGCTGTTGCAACCGGGGAAGATGCAATCGAGGAAACAATCCGGCCGTCAAAGTTAAAAGACTTTATAGGGCAGGAAGGATTAAAAGAGACACTTTCAATTGCTATTGAGGCAGCACAGAAAAGGCAGAAACCCATTGACCATATTTTATTTTCAGGCCCCCCGGGCCTTGGTAAGACTACGCTGGCACATATTATCGCCCACGAGATGGGTACCGGGATCCATTCGACGAGTGGGCCAGTCCTTGAAAAACCAGGAGACCTCGCAGCGATCCTGACAACCCTTTCAAGGGGGGATGTCCTTTTTATTGATGAGGTTCACCGGCTCAGCCCGGTCGTTGAAGAAGTGCTTTACCCTGCGATGGAAGATCTTGTCATTGATGTCATGATCGGCGAGGGGCCAGGGGCCAGGTCTATCCGGCTCGATCTTGAACACTTTACCCTGATTGGGGCAACGACAAAAATCGGTCTCCTGGGTTCGCCTTTTCGTGACCGTTTCGGTCTGATATCCCGCCTCAATCTCTACAGTCCCGCTGAACTGTCAGAAGTGATCCAGCGTAGTGCAGGTATTATGCATGTCGATATTACCAATGATGCTGCTCATGAGATTGCCGGCAGGAGCAGGGGGACGCCAAGGATAGCGAACCGGCTGCTCCGCCGTGTCGGTGATTTTGCATTGGTACGAAGTGATGGCACCATAACACGGGAGGTGGCATCTCATGCCCTTACCCTGCTCGGGATTGACGCGCTGGGACTTGACGATCTTGACCGGCGTATTCTGACGGTAATTTCGGATGATTTCCGGGGTGGACCTGTTGGTCTCAAAACTATAGCGATCTCAGTAGGGGAGGAATCGAGGACGATTGAGGATGTATATGAACCATTCCTTATCCAGATTGGGTTTATTAAAAGAACTCCTCAAGGCAGGGAAACTACCCCGGCTGCAGGAAAACATATCCACCAGCAATGGTGGTGACGTCGTTTTCTGTTTGTGAAACGGGAAATGTTTCAGAAAAATCATGAATAGAGATGGGTATTGTATTTTCTCAGCACAATCGGTGGGTTATTTCAACCAACAGGAGGAGAGGTGCGCTGAATTTCCAAGTACAGGACTAATAGTCATGATTTCATTCGATTACCTCCTTATATGATCGATTCTATCACTCATTGCGATAACTCAGAAGATATCCACTGCTGCCTCAGATGAGTCAGATATTTCATCAACCACCCTTGACCCGGACTGGAGCAAAATTCCAGATGCCTGGCTGAAGAATGCCCATCGCCGTTCCGGTTCAGTTGTCGAGAGTGGAAACGGGAGGACTTCAGGATTAGAGTCCACCATCCTGGCTATTGCCTGCCACTTTTTAATCTCCCTGTTCTGATATGATACCTGTGGCTGGAATGTTCCTTCCTCAGATAATTCTCCCGGTTTTTCGGTCAGGTCATCCATAGTAGCTCACATCAGGAGTGATACACACTAATTATC
>JBAXTR010000080.1:0-8404 GCA_037130095.1 Methanomicrobiales archaeon | reverse complement strand
TTGCAGGTGATGGCAGTATCCAGATGAATATCCAGGAGTTCGGGACCATTGCCCAGTATAAAATCCCGGTGAAGATCGCGATCCTGAATAACCAGTTCCTCGGCATGGTCAGGCAGTGGCAGGAGCTGTTCTATGACCGCAGGTACTCATTTACCGAACTCCCACCTGTGGACTTCGTAAAAATTGGCCAGGCGTACGGGATTGACGGGATCAGGGTTGCGTCCCGTGATGAAGTGCAGTCGGCATTAAAGACTGCGATTAATACCCCCGGACCATTTGTCCTCGATTTCAGGATAGAACGGGAAGAGAATGTGTTCCCGATCGTCCCTCCCGGTGCTGCAAATAACGAGATGATAGGGGGTAACAGTCCATGAAACCCCATACCCTCTCAATTCTCGTTGAAAACCGGGCAGGGGTACTCTCACGAGTGACAGGGCTTTTCTCCCGTCGTGGATTTAATATCGAGAGCCTCGCGGTAGGGACCTGCGAAGAACCGGGTATGAGCCGGATCACCATCGTCTGTATCGGTGATGATGCCCAGATTGAGCAGGTAATGAAACAGCTCAACAAGCTCATTGATGTGATCAAGGTATCAGATCTCACCGATAATGAGCGTGTTGAACGTGAACTAGCGATGATCAAGGTTAACGCGGATTCCGGGGCCAACCGAAACGAAATCATGCAGATTGCCCAGATTTTCCGTGCGCAGATTGTCGATATGGGGACGAAAACTCTTGTGCTCCAGATTACGGGAAATACCGAGAAGATCGATGCACTTGAAACACTGCTCCGCCAGTACGGGGTAAAAGAACTTGTCAGGACGGGAAAAATCGGTATTTTACGGGGTTCAAAAACCGTGAAGAGCGGTAAATAATTACATTTTTTCTGAATTTTTTATCATTTCAGGATTACATTGAAAATTCTTCATTTTAAGTCTGAAACACGAATGGGAATATTTATACTATGTTATAGCAAACCATGCTATGCAATAGCATAGCAGAGGGAATGAATGAAACTTACATATGTGTTCTTATTAATCGGGATCGTCCTGTTCGGTGCGTTTATTGCCGGTTGCACGCAGCAGCCGGCGTCAACAGCACCTGCACAGGCATTGAAGATAGGGGTTGTCGCGTCGCTGACCGGACCCTCAAGTACCACGGGAAAGGACGTCTGGCAATCGGCACAGCTGGCAGCCGATGAGATCAATGCCAAAGGCGGGGTTTATGTAAAAGATCTCGGTAAAAGCGTCCCGATTGTCCTTGTGCAGGGTGATGATGAATCAACCAGGGAAGGCGGTCAGAAGGTAGTATCAAAGATGATTACCCAGGATAATGTTGACATGCTGGTCGGAGGTTTCTCGAGTGCCGTGGTTTCTGCTCACCAGTCAATCGTTGCGGAACATAATGTTCCCTATATCATCACCGGTGCATCAACCCCTGTTATCACACGTCGTGCCGATGTGAACACGAGTTACATGTTCCACCACGCACCGACAACTGACGATTCCGGAAGCCAGACAACGTTGTTTATCAATGATGTCATTCGTCCGGCAATCAATGTGAAATTCGGGTACCCTGAGGACAGGCCGCTTAAGCTTGCCGTGCTCTACCAGGACAGCCCCTACGGAAAAGGTCATCTCGATGCAATAAAGAACACAATCGCCAATAAAAGTCTGAAAATCAATGTAGTTTCCCAGGAGACATTCAAGATGGGTGAAAGTGACTTCAGGACTGCATTGACGAGCATCAAGAGCTCAGATCCGGATGTCGTCTATGTAGCCGCGTTCTTAAATGAACAGATACCCATCGAAACACAGGCAATGAGAGATGTTGACCTGAAAAAGATCTTTATAGCCATCGAACCGAATGATGACCCTGATTTCTACAAGGGAGTCGGAAAATACGGGGACTACTCGATAATTCAGAGTCGCTTCAGTCCTTACACCGTTCCAAAAGGGCCGACCGAAGTTGCGTATAACAAATTCGTTTCTGATTTTGATAAAAAGTTCGGTGGATTCCCCGGAATGATGGGTGTCGCAACATATGAAGGAGTATATATTGGTGCCAAGGCAGTCGAAAATGCAGGCACATTCAATAAAACGGCAGTTAAAAATGCGATTGCGGACTTGCAGATGCCCCAGATAGTAGAAGCGATGCAAGGTCAGAAAATCAATTTCTCAAAGGATTTCAGGGAAAGCAAATTCGACCTCACCATGGAGCAACTGGTATGGGACCCGACGGTAAATGAAACAAGGCCGAAGATTGTCTCACCAGCTAACCTCAAAGAAAGTAACTTTGTGCTACCAGACTGGTATGTCCCAGCTAAAGCATAAACCCTGATAACACCAATTTTTAATACGTGTCCCGGAGGGGAATTTAGAAATGGATATCGGCCTTGACATCTTCCTGCAGGTTATGGTTTGGGGTTTATACGCCGGGTGTATCTATATTCTTCTCGCGACTGGCCTTAACCTGATTTTCGGGGTTATGAAGGTCGTGAATTTTGCTCATGGCCAGTTGCTCATGATCGGAGCGTATGTGACATTTTCTTTTTTTGTCCTTACGGGTTTCAATCCTTATGTCCTGCTAGCAGCATCGATCCCGATCCTGATTATTATCGGGGTGAGTATCGAAAGGCTCTGCTTCCGCCCGATTCTTGGTACGGGAAAATTAAACGAGATCTTCATCAGCATCGGGCTGATTTATATCCTCGAAAATGTCGCAGCCATGATATGGACCGATGAATGGAAAGTAATTCAAAGCCCGTTCGAATCGATCACCGTTACGATCGGGAGTATGAAAATCCCCGTTGATTACCTCATTATTATCGTCACGACGGTCATAATCCTCGTCGGCCTCTATATATTCCTGAAGAAAACCCGGCTCGGCCTTGCTGTCCGTGCGACCAGCCAGAACCGGAAGGCAGCGATGCTGGTCGGGATTAATGTCGAACGGATGGACATGTTGAGCTTTGGTATCGGTGCCGGGCTTGCCGGGGCTGCCGGGACCCTGTGGGTAGTCAGCGGCCAGGTATTTAACCCGTATATGGGTTCTGTTCCTGCTGTCAAGGCCTTTGCCATTGTCATTATCGGGGGACTCGGGAGCATTCCCGGTGCAATAATCGGGGGGCTTCTCCTTGGAATCGCAGAAAATTTCACGGTTTTAACGATCGGTGGTGCCTGGAAGGATGCCGTCGCATTTCTCATCCTGATAATTGTTTTAATTATCAAGCCGACAGGCCTGTTTGGCGAGGAGGCGGAGTAAGGATATGATTGAAAATAAGCGGCTTGTCCTGTATCTCACCCTTGCTACACTTGCATGTGCCGTCTTAATCCCCCTTGTTACAGGGCTGAACGTGTATTACCTGACCGTGCTTATCATCATGGTCATTTTCATCATCTACGCGTCCGCCTGGAACTTCCTGACCTATAGCGGCCAGGGATCCCTTGGTCACGCTGCATTCTTCGGGATTGGCGGGTATATTTCCACACTGATCGCGGTTAAAAGCGGTTTTTCTCCATACCTGACAATTTTTATCGGGGGCGCAGGTGCTGCGGCAGTAGGGCTTTTTATCGGGATCATCTGTGTGAGGATGAAGGAATGGTTCCTTGCCATGGTCACCTTCGGGTTTGCCGTTATAATACAGGTACTGGTAGCGAGCCAGTTCAGGACTGTCACTGGTGGGTGGGATGGAATTGCTGCACCCCCGCTGATCAGCAATACGGTACCGAATTACCTCGTGTATGAGTATTATTCCATCCTGCTGATTGCCGTTATCGTGATCCTCCTGTTCAGGATCCTGTTAAATTCCAAAATAGGTCTTGCCTTTTCTGCGATCCGGGAGAATGAACTGGAGGCCCGTGCAGCGGGGATCGATCCCGTACGGTACAAATTGCTTGCATTCATGGTAAGTGCATATTTTGCCGGTCTTGCAGGAGCCCTGGAGATCCATTATCTTGGATATGTCACACCCGAGATATTCGGGGTGGATATCTCGTTCTGGCCGATTATTTATTCTATCAGCGGTGGTTTAGGCACACTTGCCGGGCCTATCATCGGGACGATTGTGATTACGCTCCTTTGGGATGGCCTCCAGTCGCTTGGCCTTACATATGGCCGGTTCATCATTATCGGGGTCATTCTCGTCCTTGTGGTGATATTCCTGCCACGAGGGCTGGTCTCCCTGCCTGAGGAGATTAAGAAACGGGCCCCTAAATGGAAAGTCCGGTTCAGTAAATTACTATCAAAATAATTTTTTTTAAAAAATGAGGGAAATCCGGCAGGATCACGAGGACATTAAAAAAAATATTCCGGAATTTATTTGCCGGCAGTTATTAATTTTCTGCTTCACAACCCAAGATAACAGGCCTGGATCTCCTGGTTGTCGAGGAGCTCCTGTGCCGTACCCTGTATCGTGATCCGCCCGTTTTCAAGGACGTAACCACGGTGTGAAATTTCAAGGGCATGCATCACGTTCTGCTCGAGGAGCAGAATAGACAGTCCGTATTCATTGAGTTTTGCAACTGATTCAAGCACGCTTTTTACAAAGAGCGGCGAAAGTCCCAGTGATGGCTCATCAAGCACCAGTAGTTTCGGGTTTAACATCAGGCTGCGGCCTATCGCCAGCATCTGCTGTTCACCGCCGGACAGGGTACCGGCAAGCTGTTCCTGTCGTTCTCTTAGTACCGGGAACATGTTGAGGACCGGTTCGGGATCGCCCGCACTATTTGAATTCAGGTGCCCCCCGAGGCTTAAGTTTTCACGGACTGACATCTTTGGAAAGAGTTCCCTTTTCTCCGGGACAAGTGCAATACCTCTTTTGACAATATCATAGGGTTGCAGCCCCAGAATCTCCTCGTCCAGAAAATGTATCGAACCCCGGGCGCTCCGGTTAAGCCCCATGATTGTCTCGACAAATGTTGTCTTTCCTGCACCGTTCGGTCCAAGGAGTGTGACGATCTCTCCCTTGTTGACATCCATGGACAGGTCCCAGACAACGTGCAGGTTACCGTGACAGATATCCAGATGTTCAATCCTGAGCAAAAAATTGACCTCTAGTTAGTATATTTTTCGCCAAGGTATGAATCTATTACTCTCTGATCATTGAGAACGTCGAGGGGTGTACCTTCTGCAATTTTTTCCCCGTGGTCAAGAACAACAATGCGGTCAGAGACGCCGGTAATAACCCTCATCACATGCTCTATCAGCATGATCGTCGTACCACCATCCCGGATCTTTTTTATCAGGCTGATCGCCTCACCGCTCTCGTTCGGGTTGAGGCCGGTGGTGAGTTCATCCATCAGGAGGAGTTTTGGCCTGGAGGCTAGGGCACGGGCAAGCTGTACGCGCTTCAACTCCATGAGGTTCAGCTGGGAGAGCGGTGCATCGATCTTGTCTTTTGGAAAACTAACAAATTCGAGGTGGGCAATGGCCTCTTCGCGGGCGTCTTTCATACCGACCTTGTGATGGTTGCCAAATATTGCGCTGACCATCACCGCTTCAGTCGCAAGCATGCCAGGAAAGGACTGCGGGTGCTGGAATGTCTTGGATATTCCCTTTTTGCAGAGCTTGTTCAGGGAGAGTCCCGTAATATTCTCTCCTTTATAATGGATGGTACCGTTGTCAGGCTGGTAGAGACCTGAAATAATATTGAGGAGCGTGGTTTTTCCTGCCCCGTTCGGACCTACAAGTCCAAGGATTTCCCCCTCCTTTAGGGTCAGGTCTACATCCTGCACTGCAACAAGGCCCCCGAACTTTTTCATCACCTGATGTGCGACAAGCATCTGCAATACCACCGTGTCAATTGTTAACATATGTCATACAAGTAAATGAAGATTACCGATGGGTCTCTCTGTCGGGTATGACGAATGCCATACAGGAGTTCTTATATTTCCAACTCTTCCTGCGATCCCTTTAAGGGATTTCAATAACCCTGTAAAGTCTTTTGAAGCGATAACGGAATAATTTACATTCATTCAGGGTTGATTCTCTTCTTCATTATCAGGGTAAGGACCCAGAATACGAGTCCCCTTTCCGGGACCTGACGGTCAATCATATAAATTGTGGCCACTTACTAATAAGAAGTGAAAACTGCTATACTTGGAGGGGGTCTCACCGGTCTTACTCTTGCAAGGCTCCTGTCCGCAAGGAATGAGGATATCACCGTACTGGAAGCAGGTGATCGGATCGGAGGTCTTTGCCAGTCCGTGCAGAAGGACGGGTTTACGTTTGATACCGGGGGTTCGCATATAATTTTTTCCCGGGACCAGGAAGTGCTTTCCTTTATGCACGAGGTCCTTGCATGCAACCGGAATGAATGTGAACGGAATACAAAAATATTCTATAAAGGTCTCCTTATTAAATACCCGTTTGAGAACGGCCTGTCAGCACTCCCGAAAGAGGACCTTTTCTTCTGCATCAATGAATTCGTGAAAACCCTTGTCGCATCGGAAAAAGGAGAATTCAAACCCCCTGCCAACTTCAGGGAATGGATCTACCAGACATTCGGAAAGGGAATTGCAGAATGTTACATGGTCCCCTACAATGAAAAAATATGGAATTACAAAACCGAAATGATGTCTGCACACTGGATGGAGGGGAGGGTACCAAGGCCTCCGGTTGAGGATGTCATCAGGTCGGCCATCGGGATTGAGACTGAGGGGTACACTCACCAGTCCGTCTTCTCTTACCCACTGGATGGGGGTATTGAAGCTCTTGTCCATGCGATTTGTGAGCCGGTAAAAGAGAAGGTAATAACGGGTTTCCGTGTTACGTCAGTACGGTACGAAAATGGGAAATGGGTAATCAGTGATGGTGCAAGGACAATCGTGGCAGACCGTTGTATTTCCACGATCCCCCTTCAGTACCTGATCCCGATGCTCGAGGATGTCCCGGAAGACGTGAAGCAGGCAGTTAATGACCTGAAGTATAACTCCCTGATCTCGGTCAGTATCGGAATAAAAGGTGATGTGCCCCCTGTTTCATGGATGTATATCCCCGATGAAAAAACCGGGATGGAGAACCGGATCTCATTCCCGTCAAATTTCAGCCCCAGGACTGCACCCATTGGCTGCAGCTCGGTCCTCGCGGAGATCACCTACAATGATGGAGATATGGTTTCAACGATGAGCGACCAGGAGGTAATTGATCACGTTACCTGCTCACTTTCCGCAATGGGCCTGATTACTCCTGGATCCGTTGTTTCTACGGGTTTGTACCGCCATCGTTTTGCCTATGTCGTTTACGATCTCGAGTACCTGAAAAATATCGCAATTGTCAGGGAATATTGTAATCGCATTGGTATTTCCCTGGTAGGGCGCTTTTCACGGTTTGAATACCTGAACATGGACGGGTGCATACGGAATGTGATGGATTTTGTAAGGGGCAGCCTGACGTGAGGGTAAATTTTTACGTTGAAGACCAGTTGTTCTTTAAGTATATCGGGAGCGCAACAGTGGCAAAATCCCTTTACCGCCAGATCGCTGTCTCATCTGATATTGACGTAACATGGAAAAGTTATTCCCGGACTGCAGATATCGTCCATTACCACACATTCGGTCCAATTGCTGCTGTTAACCGGAGGATCAGTACCGGCTGCAAAGTCCTTACAGCACATTCAACACCGAGGATCAATCAGGGGAATATTGCATTTGTACGGGTGATCAACAAGCAGTACCCGAAAGTGTACCGAAAATACGACCATATTATTACCATTTCAAAATCATGCAACGATGAGGTGACATCGATGGTCCCGGAATTGCCGGTGACCTATATTCCGAATGGTGTTAACCGGGATATATTCCGGAAGGATGACAGGAAACGGGCAGCGTTTCGTGAAGAATTCGGGATAGAAGATGATACGCAGGTAGTCCTTACCGTGGCACAGCAGACGCCCCGGAAAGGGCTTTACGATTTCTTTGCCCTTTCAAAACAGTTCCCCGAGAAAAAGTGGGTCTGGGTTGGAGGGCTGCCTTATGGGTTCCTTTCGAAAGATTACAGGAAAATCCGGTTCATGCGTGACCGTTGTGGAAAAAATGTGATTCTCACCCGTCATATTAAAGATGTTGTAAATGCGTATAACGGGGCGGATGTCTTTTTCATGCCGTCGTATGCTGAGACCTTCGGACTCGTTATCCTTGAAGCACTTGCCTGTGGTCTCCCGGTTGTCGCAAGGGATATCCCGGAATTCCATGATATTTTTGGTGATAAGATTCTGTATTTCGGAAATAAAGAAGAGGCCGCGTTGTTGATTAATGATACAACTGCATTGCGGAGAATAGGAGCCGGTGCAAGGGACTATACGAAAGCATTTGATATACGGAATGTTGCAAAACAACATGTTGATCTTTATCATTCACTGGTGGAACCATGATTTCCGTTATTATTCCCTCCTATAACGAGGAGGC
>JBAXTR010000008.1:0-18506 GCA_037130095.1 Methanomicrobiales archaeon | reverse complement strand
GTGATATGGGGTGGATATCAAGGTAAGAAGGTGCGATACCGATTGCCACACCGCTATCAGCACTGACTGCCTGTGCAATGGACGCGATCCGGTGCGCATGCGGTCCTATGCTTTCACGGTAGGTCTTCAGGTTGATCAGGATAAATGGGGCTGCCATGTTCTTTCACCCCCATATATGCATCATTTGATAAAGAACTGCTCGCTTCGGAAATGTCAGGTAAGGTTTCCGCGGAAGGAAGCCGATGTAATCCCACCAAGGGAGACCTTTTTCACAGAATTGAGGAGATCGGTGAATTGTTCCTGGCCGGATGGTTTGCACGATCGCCTGATTGCTTCCCTGTATAATGCTATCATCTCCTTTACGTAGGCTGGTGTCCTGTACCGGGCGTCGATAGCTAACGATGAAATGCCCGCACCCATTAAGGCAGGAATACTGTCGAGCAGGCATACTTCACTTGAGTTCCGGATGCGGGTGTGACACCAGGGGTCAACAATGAATGGAAATATCCTCCCGGTTCCGTCCTGCAGGCCGAAGAACGTACCTTCTTTCATCCCGCTGCACGAAACATCTCTCACTGGAACCCCGGCAGGGATACAGTCCCTGCTATTGAGTACCTCAAGGTTACCCTGGACAATAATCTCAAACCCGGGAGTTTCATCTTGGTTAAACCGCCTGGAAAGGCCTGATATATCATCAAGGGATAGTTCAGGGGACACGGTAAGATTGAAAAATTCCAGCAACAAGCGAACAGTACCATGGTTAAAAATATTCAGGCCTGCACCCCCGTAGGCTCTCATTTGAGGGTATAATCTCCGGACCTTTTTTGCAAGACCGGGGCTTTCAACCATGATACCCCTCATCCCCTTTTCAAGCAGTTCCGGAAGGATATCCAGTGACATATCGATAAATTTCCTTTCCGGGATTGAGGGCCATTTCCAGATGATCTTCCGGCTGTGCATGGGGACAGAGGCCAGCAGGTCCCTGATGTTGGCTGAAATTTCCGGAAACGGATCACAGCCAGAGGGACAGGTATCCAGGGAACGACACCGGCAGGCTTTCACCCGGGTCTCAGGTTCGAAATATACCTGGTCACATCCACCTTCAATTGCTTCAATTGCGACGTTTAGCGAACTTGCATAAACCGAGATTTTTACCTGTCTGGAAGATTGTTCAGGGCAGGGGTTATCCTCTAGCGTTAATGATGATACATACGATTCAGCCTTTTCCGAAGCGATCGATAGTTCAGCCTGGTCGGGTTTCCATGAAGAGGCAATCGCCACTTCTGCTCCCGTGAGGAAATCCCTTCTGAGCTGGTTTAATGCCGATACCGGAGCAAAGAGGCCACCCGGGTACCGGAGTACAAGTTCCCTGACAACGAAGGGAGTCCCGCCAGTCCTGCTAACCTGAAGGGTAATCTGGTCCTCATCAAGAGGAGTTTTTTGCGCAATTTCCATAGGCGTACCCGTATGGCTGTACCTCACCAGGACTCCGTCTTTACCGGGCATTACCCCGTTCATCACCGGGCGAAGTTCCTCATCCCAGTATATGGTAAGATCAAGGGGAATGGAAAATTCCTTCCCCTTTAACCCGGATTTTTCCCCTTTTAATGCCGCGGCATTATCTTTCCGGCGTGTAAGATAGAGAATGTCACCGGGTTTTACTGCATTTAAAACCGGGACCTGCAATTCTTCACCATCCTTCGATGGCGTCCCAAAAAGGAGCAGGCCATATTCCCTGCCATTAAGCGGGTCAATGAATACGATGCCATCACCTTTTCGTGGTACAGAAACACCGGAAAGTCTTACCCGGGCAACACGTGCCCCTGAATGGTATGATATGACCGATCCAACCTTTATACCCCTGTGATCCGGGTGGCCTCTGCCCATTATCTCCCCATGATGCGCTCCCTTGAGATATCCACTGGTAAAACCCCTGTTGAAGGCAAGGGCAAGTTCCTCCTCCTCTTCATCCAGGGGGCTCCAGTGTCCAAGAGTGAGCGCATCAATCGCCTGTCGGTAGACCGATACCACGGAAGACACATAACGGGGAGACCTCATCCGACCCTCGATTTTTAAGCTTTCTACCGGGGCACGGACGATGGAGTCAAGGTCCCGGTAACTGCAGAGGTCTTTTGTCGACAGGAGGTACTCCTCCTCCCATCGGGTCCTGGAAAGTGAAACCGGGCGGCCATACATGTCCGTCTGCCCGCTCACGAGCGCATAGGGTTTCCGGCATGGCTGGGCGCACATCCCACGGTTCCCACTCCTTCCGCCGATCATCGAGGAGAGAAGACACTGTCCGGAGTATGAATAACACAGCGCTCCGTGGATAAATATTTCAAGCCCGATCCCCTGGCATTCCGGGCTTGATGCAATTTCAGATATCTCTACAAGGGAGAGCTCCCGGGCAAGAACTACCCGGGAAAATCCAAGCTCCCGGGCCCATGCCACACCTTCACGATTATGAATAGTCATTTGTGTCGAGGCATGGAGAGGTAAACCGGGTGTTATCTCCCGGGCAATCGAAGCCACCCCGATGTCCTGGACCAGGATGGCATCAACCCCTGCCTCATATAAAAACAGGATAAACCGGGCCGTATCGGCGAGTTCAGAGTCCCTGACAAGTGTATTGACAGTTACATAGACCCTGACATCCCTCAAATGTGCGTATTGCACAGCATCCGCAATTGAGGCTGTATCAAAGTTTTCTGCGTAATTCCGGGCACTAAAACGGTTGCCACCAAGATATACAGCATCAGCTCCGGCATTGATTGCGGCAATGAGCGATTCGGTTGAACCGGCCGGTGCCAGGAGTTCCGGGATTTTCATCGGCAACCCCGGCATCCTCGCCCCATACATCCCGGTTGATTATTCATCATATTCCAGCCCGGCATCCCTGACTCGTATACCTGAAATAATAATACGTAAACTGTGTTCTTAATGCTGTTTTCCGGGGCACTATTTTCCCTTATAGATTGGAGATCAACCCACAAGGTTGGTTATCCACTGGATCAGACCTTCACTTACCGGTAGCAGCAGCGCTGAAGCTACGCAGAAGGTACCTATCATGACAATAAAGGCAGTTTTCCGGTCCCATCCGAGGAGCCATGCCACTGCCGGGCAGACATAAAATCCTACCACCAGGATCCCGGGAACAAGGGCAAGTACCCCGTATTTTTTAATATACGGTAAAGACCCGTATTTCCGGCGTGTCAGTTCAAGAAATCCCGCTACCCGGGGGGAATTTTTCCCTGCAAGGTCAAATAGCGACAACTGGAAGAAGATAATTCCGGTCGCCACAAGTGAAACAATGATAAAAATGAGTGCATCCTCCATACTGAGTGCAGTCCCGATGAAAACTGCGCCATACTCAAGTATCAGCGTGGCTGACATCAGTGCAAGGACCGGTCCGGGTTGGACCATAAAGAAAAAACCCGCCAGAAGCGGCGCTATGCCTGAAATTCCTAACGCTATTATACCATTCCTGAATATTGTCCTGGCAGGGATACCCTGTTCTGGCATACTGGTTGTTAAGATATAAGAACCCCGGAAGAATATCTTATCGGGAGGTACGGGCAGATGAAGATTGTCGTTTCAACGAATGAGCGTCCTGGCAGGACAAATCTGCTCCATTATAGTCCTGACCTGATTGAGATACGTCTTGACCTGTTAGCGGATGATCTTCCTGGAATCGTTCAGGAATGGTATGCAAAGACTGAAATTCCATTAATCCTGACACTCCGGAGTTGGCAGGAAGGAGGGAGATTCGACGGCAATCCGGACGAATGGCTCGAAACGATGAGGCCGCTTCTCCCCTACGCGTCCTACGTTGATATTGAACAACGGTTCTCCCGGCACGCCATGTTCATCAGGGAACAGGGAGTTAGTATTGTCGCTTCATTTCACATGAAACGGATGCCCTCAATAGAGGAACTGGCGGCAATTGATGACACACTCCGTGAATATGGGGACATCCCAAAAATAGTAGTCACTCCGTCTGATGAACATGACATCATCATCTTTCTTTCATTTACGCTCCATGCGGAAAAGCCGGTAATAACGAGCATTATGGGTGATCAGTTCCGGCACATTCGCCCAGTACTCCCTCTTTTTGGTTCCGAATGGATATTCGCGCATGGGGGGGAAGCAACGGCCACGGGCCAGTACCACATCTTGGACCTCAGGGAAATGTATGCCCGTCTCCTGCCGGAGCAACGATGCTAACGTGTTTATAATTAACACGATACTCTCCGGTTTTGTTCATTACATGACCTACGGGACGGGGCCTCGTCTCCTTAGCGATCGTGGCATTATATTGGGAAAAATACCGGAACAAGGCACGCGACTTTTGTAATAGGGATTAGAACTGCTGAAAGGCGAAGGTACCACCATAGGATTGGCCATTCGTTACCGCCAACTCATTTTTAAGAAGCGTTTATCGGCAACTGACCCGGTTAAAAAAAGTAAAGAAAAATCAGCCTGACCTGTGTTTTCGAAGATCAGAAAAACCTGTATACTTCAACTGTTCAAGCAGGCCGTCTGCCAATACAAGAGCAAGCATCGCTTCGGCAACCGGGACAATCCGCGGGGCTATACAGGGATCGTGCCTCCCTTTCACCGAGATCATTGCAGATTGACCTTCAACCGTCACTGTCTTCTGCTCGATCGAAATTGAAGGGGTTGGTTTTACTGCAATCCGGACAATAATATCCGTCCCGATGCTGATACCACCTAAAATACCCCCCGCGTGGTTGGTTAAAAATCCTTCAGGGGCCATTTCATCGTTATTTTCATTTCCATGCAATGCAGCCGCGTGGAACCCTTCGCCGATCTCCACCCCCTTCACTGAACCAATCCCCATCATGGCATGGGCAATGGCCGCATCGAGTTTCCCAAAAACCGGGTCACCTATACCCGGGGGGGCACCCTTCGCCACAACCTCGACAATTCCCCCGACTGAATTTCCCTGGTCCCTTGCTGCCCTGATCTCTGCTTCCATTTCATCAGGAAGAGATTTTCCGTGGATTTCAATAACCCGTCCTGAAACCGATACCCCGGCGTAGCCAAGCAGTTTCATTGCGACAGCTCCCGCCGCAACACGGGATATTGTCTCCCTGCCGGAACTTCGTCCACCACCCCGGTAATCCCGGATGCCATATTTCACCTGGTAAGTGAAATCTGCATGCCCGGGCCTGTACATATCCTTTATGTGAAGGTAATCTCCTGCGTTCACGTCGTTATTCCGGACAATAAGGGCAATGGGTGTGCCGGTCGTTTTCCCATCAAACGTCCCGGATAATATCTCAATTTTGTCTTCCTCTTTTCTCTGCGTAGTAAGGTCTGACTGCCCGGGACGTCTCCTGTCCAGCAGAGGCTGGATATCCGGTTCTGCCAGCGGGATCCCTGCCGGGCACCCGTCAATAACTACACCGAGTGCTTTCCCATGGCTTTCTCCAAACGTGGTACAGCGGAAATTACGCCCGAATGTATTCATCACGACCACTTCCTTCCAGGCCCTGGTCGTCTGTTTGAAACGGGAAAAAAACACGATACTCCGTTCATATGACATACCCCCGAACAATTGCCGGAGGGACATCAATCCCTGTGAAACAACGGAACTGGGCACAAGCCTGGCGTACGAACATTTCTGTCCCGGGGATCGTGACACAACCAGCTTTCCGTGCTGCAATGAGAAGGGGTGTGTCTGCGGGGGTATAGACAAGATCAAAAACTGTCATTCCGGGTTTCAATACTGACGTATCAACAGGTGACCGGGTGTCAGGTTCCATACCAACAGGGGTCGCATTGATCAGAACATCAGGACTTTCCCAGGTAATACCGGACAAGGGTTTGACGGGGACTGAAAATTTCGCGGAGAGACCAGCTGCTTTTACCGGGGTCCGGGTAAAGATTGTTACGTCCATGTCAAGGGACTGTAATGCATACACCGCCGCTGCGGCCGCTCCCCCTGCCCCGATCACGGCTGCCCTGGACCCTTTGAGGTGAGTGAGCGGGTCCCTTATCCCGATCCAGTCGGTGTTGAACCCGAAGGTAGTACCTTCGCACATCACGAGAGTATTGGACGCTCCGATAGCCTCTGTGTGTTCATCCGCTTCATCGATTAATTTCATTGCCTCGTTTTTAAACGGGATTGTCACTGAAAGCCCGCGGACATCTATTTTTTTTGCTTCCCTGAAGAGTTCCCCGAAATCCGACCAGCATAATCTCGTGTAATGACAATTCATGCGGTACTGCGAGAACAGGTGGTTGAAAAGGAGTGGTGAAAGGCTGTGGCTGCAGGGATTTCCTGCTACTGCATAAATCCGTGTTACCGGGTCCCGGTCACTGGATACAAGGGCCTTTTCAAGTGCTTCTGTTTCCTCCCTGGCAATCGGGGTTTTCCTTACAAATGATACAAAGCCTGTACCATCCTTAAGGTTGGCGGTCCCCTCTGCCAGGATATGCCGGATGACCATGGCAGTTTCATTGGCATCTTTGCGGGAGGTTCTGATGCAAAAATCTGCTGCTCCAATGTAAAACGGTCTCCTTATCGCCTGGAGTTCACGGATTTCATCCCGAAGCGGAAGCCTGGTGAGGGATGGACGTTCTGTCCGTGCGATACGCTGCTCTATAGTCCGGTCATCTGCAGTGAGAAGGAACATGACACTCCCCTGCCTGAGTGCGGCAACGTTGGAAGGGTTCATTATTGCTCCCCCACCCGTGCTGATGACCGAATCGGTCACATCAAGAGCAGCAATAGTTTCGCATTCCTTCTTCCGGAAATACTCCTCGCCGTACTTCTGGAATATTTTGTATATCGTCATCCCGGCACGTTTCTCAATAAGGGTATCTGTATCAAAAAAAGGCACATTAAGCATGTGTGCAAGAAGTTCCCCCACTCTTGTCTTACCTGTCCCCCGAAAGCCGGTAAGAACAATTCGTACCATATACTAGCCCTCCTTTTCCATTCCATTATACCCTGTCATTCCGGTGCAATCCCCCTGACAAGAGTAAAAAAATCAGGAAATGATTTTTCCACGCATTCTGCATTCCGTATCGTGATATCACCACGGGCAAGTGCCAGTACTGCTGCACTCATCGCTGTCCGGTGGTCATCTCCCGGGTCAATAGTCCCGCCATGGAGCGGGACAGGATTGATACTGATACCCTCATCCGTCATATGTGAGTCCCCCCCGAGTCCGTTCAGGAGATCAACTGTTGCCTTGAGCCGGTCACTCTCCTTGTACTTCAGGTGGGAGATACCGGTAATGTGAGATGGCGTGGACGCCATCGCTGCAACCATACAAAGTGTCTGTACCGTATCAGGAGATGAAGACATATCAATGGTAATTCCCTTGAGAACACCACTCCTCTCAACCCTTGTAATACCTGCCTTGCAGGTCACCCTGCAACCCATGCGACCAAGTGCTTCAACAAACCTCCGGTCTCCCTGCACAGATTCAGGATTGAGACCTGTAACTTCGACCATCCCACCGGTAACAGCAGCGAGGGCAAAAAAATACGATGCTGACGAGTAATCCCCTTCAATGGTGTAGTCCCGGCCTTTGTACCCTGTACCTGCCCTGATCGTGAACCGGTGGTATCCTTCACGTCCTGGTTTCACCCCGAATGTCTCCATGCAGTCGACAGTGATGTCCAGGTATGACCGTGATTTAACATCTCCAGTGACCAGGACATCGACATCAGATTCGGCGTAAGGAGCCGATATCATCAGGGCGGATATAAACTGGCTGCTGATTGTTCCCGGAATTGAAACTTCCCCTCCCCGGATTGTTCCTTCCACGATAACAGGGGGAAAGTTCTCCTGTCCAAGATACCGGATCCGGCCGCCGATAGAATTGAGCGCTTCCACGAGATATCCCACGGGCCGCTCCTGCATACGGGGACTCCCGGTAAAAATTACCGGTTGCCGGGAGAGTAACGCAGCTGCCATCAGGAGCCGGAAACTCGTGCCGGAGTTCTCCATATCCAGGGTGACCCTGTCCTTTAAGGGAAAGTGACCAGAACAACCCATGACATGAAGTAACCCCGGTTCCTCACCGATGTCAGTACCAAGTGCCCGGAGAGCCCGAATGGTGACACGCGTATCACCAGAATCAAGGGGACATCTTATCTTTGAAATTCCATCAGCCATTGCTGCAATCATCAGGACCCGGTGCGTGTAACTTTTCGAAGGGGGTGCAGCCACCTGGAACCCGCAGTCCTTCAACCGCGGAAGTGTAATATTCACATGACCACGTCCCACTTCTTGTAACAGCCAAGACGCTTGATAGTGGCCAGCGACTCCAGTTCGGCCAGCGACTCTTCGTAACCTGGTGAGGTCGTAATGTCTATAAAAAAGACATAACTTCCCATGCCACGTTTAGAGGGACGTGACTCGATCCTGCAGAGATTTATTCCGCGTCTTCCAAATACCCCGAGCAGCTCGTAGAGAAGCCCCGGGCGATCAAGGGCTGGATCAACAACAATACTGCACTTTTCCGGCCCGGGGCCCTGCCATGGGTGGTCTGATACCCGGAAAAAACGCGTGACATTATGGGGGTTGTTTTCTATATTGGAGAGGATTAACGGCAGGTCGTAGATCTCAGAAATCTTTTTCGAAACCACTGCCGCACTGCCCCTGTTACCCATCAGTTCGATGGCACTCGCAGCATTGCTTTTCGTCGGAATTATCTCAACACCAAGCTTGTCGAGAAAATCGCTGCACTGCTCACTGGTCTGGGGATGTGCGTAGATCTCCGTAATTTCATTGATGGGATGAAATGATGCAAGATAATGGTGAATTGCTATAAATATTTCAGCCGTGACAAAAACATTGGATCGCAGCAGCCCGTCAAGGGCCGGGCCGACCCCGCCTGCCTCGCTGTTCTCGACAGGGATCACCCCTTCACCCAGGCCTCTTTCCACGCTTGAAAGTACCATACCAATAGCCGGCAGAAGCTGTACTTCTTCCGAGGGGACTAATCTGCAGGCAAGTTCATGGCTGAAGGTCCCTTCCGGTCCAAGAGCGAACATGGTCATCGTTTCACCATCGCTTCTATCAGGGAATCGGTAAGAGACAACGCATCGTTACAATATTCACCGAAATGCTCACTATTCAGGGTAAAAAGTTGCTCAAAAGAATGGTTGTCTCCGGATAGCACGGTCCCTTTCACATCATGGACCGCATGTTCACATGCTTCAAGTACCGCCGGTACAAACGGGTTCATTCGTAGCATGTCTGCATATAACCCCGGGTCCTGTGACAGGAGCCGCCCAACGAGGCCGGTCTCTATCTGGTATACAGGGCTCATAAAGGGTTCAGTTTCGGCAGGTGTAATGCCGAGCCTCCTCATTGTTTCGGCCATGCTGAGGGTTACGAAATGCGTCAGTCCCTGGACAACAGCCATCATCCGGTCATGTGCCTCGGGGGTAGTGATCGTGATCCGGGCACCTTCGTTTTCAAAGATCCCTGTCAGCCGCCCCAGGTTTTCCTGGCTGCAACGAGCCGGGGTAACAATAATCGTTTGCTTTGCAAGGGTCCGGACTGACGGCCCAAACATCGGGTGAAGCCCGATAACTTCCGCCTTTGAACAGAGCATCTCCCTCACCGGGAATCCCTTGAGCGATGTCAGGTCACAGATAACCTGTTGAGGGGTAAGATGAGGGGCGATATCCCTGATCACTTCTGCGGTGAGATGGATTGGGACTGAAATGATAATGACATCAGAAGATGTTGCAATATCCATGGTGGTAATCCGAGTATTCCTGCCGGAACATACCACTTCATGCCCGGCCCGTTCGAATACACCGGAGAACAGGCGCCCCATCTTTCCGGTCCCCCCGATAATACCTATCTTCATTGCAGTGGGCCCCGGGATAGGATTACAGGGCAATCGGTCGGGATTGTAATCGTTACCATGATATATCCGCCTCTATTTTTCGATAATATGTTCTTTGACCGCTACACCAAAATGCCGGCCACTCTCGGTAACGGTGCCCATTACAATATCACCGGTTTTCAGGGCGGCAACGGAACAGGCACTCCCGTCCTCGCGTACCAGACGGATGGTTTCGGCATTCTGAAGGATTGCACTCACCTTTTTCCCATCGTACTCCGCTTCAACGAGCAGGAGCGGCCGTAGTTCAATCTTCACTCTCCCTACTGTCGCTTCTTTTGTCGCTCCTTTTGAGTCCGAAATCAGTACCCGGTCACCAGTCTTAAGGTCTGATAAATAGGCAGTTTTCCCGCCGGGCATTGTTGCATAGGCATGAACGGCCCCCGCATTGACGCGGAAAGGCCGCGGCGCAACATAAGGGTTTTCAAGCGTTTCTGCGTGGACAAGAAATGCACCGGCGGACGTATTGCCGATAAGCATCCCTTCACTGTCAGACAGGATTGAACAGGTATCCACACAGACCCGGTCCCCCATCCCCGCAGGAGTAATCCCTGTGATGGTAAGGGGAACTATTTCTGCCGGCTGGGTCCCGGACTTGATAAGTGAAGCGACCTTCCTGACGACCGCAGGGTCAGTAGTCGAGATAAGAATACCACAGACACCCTTTTCAAGAACGTGGAGGGCCAGCTCTGCCGACTCAATGTCCTTTACGAGTGCTATGATATGGTCTGACATCGAGACAAGGTTTTCAAGCGGGATCACGTTCCAGTCTTCAGTTTCAACAACCACGTACCCCTTCCGGGATAATGCAACTGCCTCGGTCTCGCTCTCCTTGTCCTTTATCCTGCAGGTGAATACATCCCTGCCGGGAACGAGGTCCCCATCCGGTGCGACGGTCCGTACCCTTCCAAGTTCACGACCTGATTTTGCCTTGTCAAGGACAAGGGTATCAGCACCACTCTCAATTGCTGTTGTTGCAATACCCTTGTTCCAGGGCCGGCAGTCCACCCAGAACTCCTTCATCCGCAACGCTCCAACGCGAGGGCGGGTTCCAGGTCATCATGGACAACAAGCCCGAGTGCCTTGACAAAGGCACCGGGAGAGACCCTCTGGAACGCATTACGCCCAACGCATACCCCAGCACCACCGGCATGCACCGATTCACGGATCATCCTGAGTGATTCAAGGTCACCCATTTTCTCTCCACCTGCAACAAGCACAGGGACTGAGCAGGCATCGGTGATCTTCCGGAACGATGCAGGGTCTCCCGGGTAATTTGTCTTGATCAGGTCTGCCCCGAGCTCCTCGGCTACCCTGACACAATGCCCTATGGCCTGCGGTGAATTGGGATCGATGCCTTTCCCTCTCGGGTATATCATTACAAGCAGGGGCATTCCCCAGCGGTTACAGTCTTTTACGATCTTCCCGGCAGATTCGATCATCCTCGATTCCTGCGGGGCACCGAGGTTGATATGGATTGATACACCATCTGCCCCGAGAGCCACTGCTTCCTCAACAGTACAGACAAGGACCTTGTCATTCGGGTCCGGGTTTAATGATGTGCTTGCCGACAGGTGCACAATAAGCCCGATATCACGGCCTCGCTTCCTATGGCCCCGTTTTACAAGACCTTTGTGCAGGACGATTGCATTTGCCCCGCCTTCAGATACTTCGGATATGATTTTTGTCATATCAAGGAGCCCGTCGATCTGACCAAGGGTAAACCCATGGTCCATCGGGACGATCACAGCCCTTCCTGTATTCCTGTCCATTATCCTCTCTATCCTGATATCCTTGCCAATCATGATTTAATTCCACTCCTTTTCCGTTCATCCCTTTTAATCATTATTTAGGATTTTTTAACAATTCCTTCAATTATTCAGCACTGTCGCTACGATCACTTATTCAAGTGATTTAAGTGCTTCATCAACACTTTTTCTTTCATGCACGATCATTGCCGCTGCATGGACAAAACGTGCCGGGCTCCGGTGCTGGAAAGCATTCCTGCCTATTGAGAGACCTGCAGCACCACCTTCCATCGCACCTTCAATCAGTTCCAGTGTGGAACGGTCATCGGTTTTCTGTCCACCGGCAACGACAACCGGGACCGGGCATCCACGGGTCACTTCACGGAAACTGTCAGGGTCACCGGTGTACACGGTTTTTACGATATCTGCACCAAGTTCAGCCGCTACCCTCGCCGCCAGCTTGACCTGCTCAACAGCGTGCTCATCGGTTATCTTCCTGCCCCTTGGGTACATCATTGCAAGAAGCGGCATCCCCCATTCCATGCAGTCAACGGCAATTTTTCCAAGGTCTGATAACATTACAGCCTCAGAATCAGCCCCGATATTCACATGCATCGACACGGCGTCGGCACCCATTTTTAATGCGTTCTGGACCGTGTTGATCAGCACTTTTTCATTCGGGTCCGGACCAATTGATGTGCTTGCTGACAGGTGAAGGATAAGCCCGACATCGCGGCCGGTTTTCCGGTGCCCGTATAATGCAAGGCCCATATGGCCCAGCACGGCATTTGCTCCCCCTTCCGCCACCTGGTCAACTGCGTTACCAAGATCGATCAGGCCTTCTATCGGTCCGTTCGTGACACCATGGTCCATGGGGACTATGATTGTCTTTCTTGTGTTACGGTTCATGATGCGTTCAAGACGAATATCTTTCCCTCTCATAGTAATCCTCCTCCCTGCCAAAAACGGATCAAAGATTGTCCCGTTTTAGTATGGGAGATAACTAAAACTAAAGTAATAACGATAAAAACCAGGAATTGCTGATAAATAGTCGACAGCACCCGCTGGTTGAGTTGTTCGGTTAAAACAGAGTCCTACGACAGGACTACAGGACTTCATGCATCGTGGATGTGCTCTGCTCTTCGTGATAAAAACATTCACGGGCAAAAAAACATTCACCACACATTGCCTTTTATGTGAGCATTACCAGTATTTAAATAAAGTGGTCTATCCCTGCAAATTACATACCTGTTGAAAAATTAAGGGGTTTTGAATGGGTCCTCCATTCCCATTCAGGGCCGTTTTGTATAACGACGGAAAGCCTATTTTTTGACTTTTTTAATCGAAATGACGTCCCCAAGTGTGGGTACAACGTTCCCAGTCTTCTTCTTTGCACCCTCGTCTTCCGGGATATCAAGGAGGCGGATTTCAAGGGTTTTTTCAAGCATACGGCGCACGTCATCTTCCGGGATCAGGTCACCATTTTCAATCTTTTTGATTAATAGTTCCCTGACTTTCAGTTCCATGGCGAGGTCTTTCTGTGTCCATCCCCTCTGCATACGGGCATGCTTGATCCGTTCACCGTAATCATCGACAATTTCTCCCTCTATCATGTCAAACATATCACGCCGGGTTTTTGGGACAGGATGGGGCACCGGTGGTGCATTTGCCGGCCGGCGACCTGTACCAGGCCGTGGTGTAGTCCTGTTTGGCTGCTGGACTTCAACACCATAATGTTCGCACTGGGGACAGACCCTGAGCTCCGCGCTCTCGATCCTGACATTTTTCAAAGCGCGTGCATTTGCGCCACATAATTCGCACTGCATAGTCGCAAACATCTTTATAGTCATTTTTCCCTATATATCTATTTGAGGCAAACAGATGGCAGAGACTGCCCGCCAGCCGCCGGAGCCGCAAAACCCGGAAGAATTATACCGGTACCTGCTGGAACGGGTAACAAGCATGGAATCACGCAACCTGGAGCTTCGCGAGCAGCTACGCCAGATTGAATCAGATAAACGTTATATTGAGACCCAGAAAATCCGATACGAGCGTGAGGTAAGGAAATTAAAAAGTGAGATCGAACAGCTCAGGAGTCCTCCGCTCGTTGTAGGAACGATTACAGATATTATTGATAATAACCGGGTAATTGTCAGGAGCAGTGCAGGACCTCGTTTTCTTGTCAGGAGCTCGCTCTGTATCGACCAGGACAAGCTCAAGCCAGGTTCACGGTGCACTCTTAACCAGCAGTCACTGGCAGTAGTGGATATACTACCAAGCAGCTTTGATTCACAGGTCTACGGCATGGAGATCGTGGAGACCCCGACAGAAAGTTACAGTGATATAGGGGGCCTGGAGCAGCAGATTACTGAAATTAAAGAAGCAGTTGAACTTCCCCTGAAACGTCCGGACCTGTTTGAAAAAATCGGGATCGAGCCACCGAAGGGAGTGCTTCTTCATGGACCGCCTGGGACAGGAAAAACTCTCCTGGCACGGGCAGTTGCCCATGAAACAAATGCCCATTTCCTGCGTGTTGTGGGGTCAGAGCTCGTCCAGAAATATATAGGTGAAGGGGCACGGCTTGTTCGTGAACTGTTTGACCTCGCGAAGCAGAAGTCCCCGACAATTATCTTCATTGACGAGATAGATGCAATCGGGGCGTCCCGGACTGAGGCAACGACATCAGGTGACAGGGAAGTGCAGAGGACCCTGATGCAGCTCCTTGCTGGGATGGACGGGTTCGAACGCCGGGGAGATGTCAAGATCATCGGGGCAACAAACCGGATTGATATCCTTGACCGGGCCCTGCTCAGGCCTGGCCGTTTCGACCGGATTATCGAGATCCCACTCCCGGATGCAGGTGGCAGGCTGGCAATCCTGAACGTCCATGTCCGTGAAATGAATCTCGATGATTCAGTAAAACTCTCTGAAGTTGCACGGCTGACCGAGGGTAAAAACGGGGCTGACCTGAGGGCCATCGTTATGGAGGCAGGGATGTTCGCCATCAGGAAAGAGCATGACCATGTTACCCAGGAAGACCTCCTGGCAGCAATCGAAAAAGTTGAAGCAGATTTCGACAGGCAGCGGATGATCAGCACGTTCGGTGCCATGTTCGCATAAATCTCTTATATCCGGCACCACACCGGATTTTTCTATTTTTTTTTATTGGCATAATATCACGCAGGGCTGACATGGATACCCCGGTGTCGCTGTTATTAATAGTATTGCTGGTGATTTCACTGATGGTTTACTTGAATCGGTGGAAATACCAATGCTGTACCGGACCGTTCCTAAAACGAAAGATAAATTATCAATACTTGGCTTTGGCTGTATGCGCCTGCCTTTGACCAGGACTCATGCGATTGATGAAGACCGGGCAATCCGCCAGATACGGTACGCGATTGATAACGGTGTCAATTATCTGGATACGGCACCGGCATATCACATGGGCCGGAGCGAACCCCTGCTCGGTCGTGCCCTGGCAGACGGGTACCGGGAGAAAGTGAGGGTTGCTACCAAGTTACCACCCTGGTCGGTCAGGACCAGGGGTGATATGGAGCACATTCTTGAGGGGCAGCTGGTAAAACTCAGGACTGATCACATTGATTATTACCTGCTCCATAGCCTCGCACAGGAGAGTTGGGATAAAATGCTTCAACTTGGTGTGCTGGAATTCCTTGATGAGGCAAAATTATCAGGTAAAATTATCAACGCCGGATTTTCATTTCATGGAAACCTGGATACCTTCAAAAAAATAATCGATGCATACGACTGGGAGTTCTGCCAGATCCAGTATAACTTCCTTGATGAGTTTAACCAGGCTGGGACAGAAGGCCTGAACTACGCTGCCTCTAAAGGTCTTGCCGTAATGGTCATGGAACCTCTCCGTGGTGGCAGCCTTGCAGGACAGGTCCCGGCCCAGGTAGATAAAATCTGGAAAGAGGCTGAAGTCCGTAGGACACCGGCAGAATGGGGGCTGCGGTTTGTCTGGGACCACCCTGAGGTGACCGTTGTATTATCAGGTATGAACCAGGAGTCCCAGATAGAAGAAAATCTAAAGGTTGCCGGAGAGGCTGAACCAGGTTCTCTTACCCCGGCGGAGATAACCCTTATCGGGAGAGCCCGGAACACCTATATGGGGCTGATGAAGGTTGGATGCACGGGTTGTGGTTACTGTATGCCATGCCCTGCCGGGGTAAATATTCCTGAATGCTTTTCACTCTATAATGGGGCATCGATGTTTGGGAACCGTCGTGAATATGCATTTCACTATCTCACGCGTCATGGAGGTGTCCTCGGGAACAGGTCATTTGCAGGGCTCTGCCGGAATTGTGGTAAATGTGAAAAGGCCTGCCCTCAGCACCTTCCTGTCCCGGCATGCTTAAAAGAAGTTTCAGATTCAATGGAAGGAAGGACCATGGGTGCTAAAGTGGCGGTCTTAAAAAGCGGTCTCTGGATGCTAAACAGTGCGGGAAGGTTTATCAGGATGTTCTCCCGGGATAAGAGGACAATTAGTTCAGCAAATAAGGAAAATAATTAAGATTAACTATCACTTTTCCCTTCCGGGGTAGCTAACGGTATTAAATATCCCATTCGGGTTATTGAAGGATCTGCCCCTGGTAACCAGGGCAGGTTCCTGATTGCGAACGTTAATAAACCACCATCGCCCGGGTATATTTTACAACCAATTACCGGGTTTTTCATTACTGAACGGGCATACCCGGTTCCCATGGACAGAACTACCGAATTTTTATTATATGGTAAGAAATATAGATGATTTTTAAAGAGGATGTGAAAAAAATGAGTTTTATGTCAGAGTTTATGGAATTTCTCCAGGAGTACAAGATCATTGGCCTCGCGATTGCATTCATAATTGGTGTCGCTGCATCAGCCCTTGTCAAGTCTTTTGTAGATAACCTGATTATGCCTGTTATTGCAGTATTAATTCCCGGGGGGGCCTGGAAAACCGCCACATATGTCATTGGTCCTTTGGTAATAGGCTGGGGTCCGTTCCTTTCAGATCTGATTTACTTTATCATAGTCGCACTTGTCGTCTTCGTTGTGGCGAAGAAAGTGCTGAAAATGGATAAAGTTACAAAAATGTAATTTCTCTGTTAATATTTTCTTTTTTTTTGAGATCATACAGTCCCGTTCCAGGAGCTGTTTAACTCCTGTAACCCGACAAAAAAATTATCGCTGATTTTTATATTGTCACCTATGCCTTCAAACGTGCATGCAAAAAATGATTTTCGGAAAAAATATGACCTGGATCAGGGAAAAGCCAGGTGAATTCCGGCTCCAATGGCCAGGCCGAGAAGCACCGTATAGGTTGTAACCAGTACAACCGTTTTCAGCCCAACCTGCCGGTAGAGCACGGCAATCGTTGAAATACACGGGACAAACAGGACACTGATAATTGCCCAGGTATACAACTGGACCTGTGTCATTACGGTATTAAGTGCCGGGGTTCCGGCAAGCACAACCAATGCACCAAGTGCCATCTCCTTCCGGAGGATCCCGAACATCAGGGCTGTTGTTGCATAGGCAGGAAGCCCAAGCACCATGGTTGAAAATGGTGCAATAAAATTCTGAAATGCAGTTATTATCCCGTAATACTGCAGCAACCCGAGGATAATACTGCTTATTATCAGCAAAGGCATTGCAATAGTGAGAAATTCGGATATTTTTCTCCATGACTTTTTTACGACATTTGCAGCCTGCGGCGCCCTGAGCGGTGCCATTTCCATGATCATGCCGAACCGTTCCCCGGGAGTTATCCGGGAGAGAAACAACCCGGTAATCACGATAAGAATGAAGACTATCAGGTAAATTGAGAGGGCCCACCAGATACCAACAAAAGTTGCGACCACACCCGCGATAATCACCGTCCTCGCAGAGCACGGGATCATGGTCACCAGGAACGAAGCGATAAAACGTTCACGACGTGATGCGAGGAGCCTGAGGCTCATCACCGCAGGTACAGTGCAGCCAAATCCAAGGATCATGGGAATAATAGCCTGACCGTGGAGGCCAACCCTGTGCATGGCCTGGTCAGCCAGAAATGCCGCACGGGTCAGGTACCCTGAGTCTTCTAACAGTGAAATGAATATGTAGAACGTAAAAATGAAGGGGAAGGCGATCCCGATACCAGCCTGGAGCCCGAGTAGGACCGAAATTGATACCTGCTGCAGGAGCGGTGGAAGGCCAAGTGCCAGGAGCGGTTGAACAAGGTAGGTATTGAAGAAGGCAACAATGATCCCTTCAAGCCATGACCCAATCGTGAATACCACAAGCAGGATCCCAATAAGGATGGCTGCCATGATAGGTATTCCCGGGATACCTTTTGTCAGGAGCCGGTCCAGGTCAAACCCTGTTTTTTTCTGCCGGACAGTAATAACACGGTCAGCTATCTGCTCTGCGAAATGGTGACGGTTCGCCGATATAATCTGGCGCGGGGACATTTTGTGACGGTTTTCAATCTCGTTTGCAATCGCGGCAGATGTATCAAGAATTTCCTGGTCTGCTCCGATCCCTTCGAGTGCCAGGAGGGCAGCAGGCCGGGAAACCGGAAAGTTACCCATAATACTTCGTACGGCAGCTTCTATGTGATGGTCATAACCGACTGTAAGACTTGCCGGGCATGCAGAACTCAGCGCAGAAGGGAGGATCTGGCCAGTGCCCCTTCCGTGAATCGCTGCGGTCATAATCGCCGGGCAACCAAGAATTTTTGATAATTCAGATGAATCGACTGATATTCCGAATTTTTCGGCCTCATCCACCATATTCAGGACAACCAGAAGGGGGAGGCCGTATTCCGCCACCTGTAGGAACAGGTACAGGTTTCTTTCGAGGTGGACTG
>JBAXTR010000079.1:0-8411 GCA_037130095.1 Methanomicrobiales archaeon | reverse complement strand
TTGAAAGCTGGACCATCGAGAATTACATGGGGTACCGGATGATCACCGGCGATGAGTTGATGAAAAAATTCGAAGACCAGGTAAAAGAGCAGAAGATCAGCCTCGAGCTGGACAAGGTCCTGGAGATAACCCCTTATGAGGGAATTTTTAAGGTCAATACTGCCACGGATACCACCTACCTGGCACGTGCGATTATCCTTACCCCGGGAAAACAACCGAAAAAACTCGGAGTCGAAGGAGAGGAACGGTTTCTCGGCAGGGGCCTGTCGGTCTGCTCAACCTGTGATGGCCCGTTATTCAAAAACAAGGTTGTTGCGATTGTCGGCGGTGGGAATTCCGCCCTGCAGACCGCTGTTGAAATGAGTAAGATCGCAAAAGAAGTCCATCTTATCGTGAGAAGTACTATCAGGGCCGACGAAGTGTATGTCAAGCTGTTCGAAGCACAAAAAAACATCAAGCTTCATTCCAATTCGGTCGTGACCGCACTTCACGGTGACAATCTCCTTAATGCGATAACGATCAAAGACCGGCTCACCAGTGATGAATTAAAAATCAACCTTGACGGGGTATTCGCAGAGATCGGCTGGTCGCCCAACACCGAATTTGTTTCAGGTCTTGTGAAACTTAATGACCAGAAAGAGATCATCGTCGATATCAACTGTCATACCAATGTGCCGGGAATTTTTGCTGCAGGAGATGTGACGAGCATCAAGGGCAAACAGATCATTATCGCCGCCGGGGAAGGGGCAAAGGCAGCACTGGAAGCGTATGAATACCTGGTCCAGTTGTAAATCAGGCGAGGGAATCTATGGTAAAAAAAAAGAGATAAAACTTTTTTTCTGATTAATGTTCATTGTTTCAAGTTTGGATAATCCTTTTATTACCCTCAATATCACAATAGAATATATCAGCCCGGGATTTGGAGTGCCGAAGTGAAACAATTACTGTGGTGGTTAATAGCAGGATCAAAAGGAGGCATTAACAGGGCCCGGATTATTCAGGCACTCCATAAAAGGCCGTATAATGCCAACCAGTTAACATCAGCGTTCAGCCTTGATTACAAGACCGTCCGCCACCACCTGGATGTTCTGAAGAAGCACCAGATCGTTCGATCAATGGGGGTGGGATACGGTACCATGTATTTTCTCACTGACCAGATGAACACGAGATATGAAGACTTCATGGAGATCTGGAAGCAGGTCGATGTACCAGGTGAAATATGGGAGGAAAAATAGAATGGAGAAAAAAAATCTTGTTGTAATAATTCTTATTTCGGTGATTGCAGTAGTACTTGCCAGCTTCATAATCCCGATTATTTTTAAAACGCCACAACCCGGCCCCGTGCAAACCCCCATCCAAAACCCCATACAAAATCAAAATCCTGCTCCCCAGCAGCAGGCACGCCCTACCCAGCAGCCCCCGACACCGATGGAGAACCTTAAGACGGTGATATCATTCATCAATATCGGCCTGATCATCCCCCTGTTTATTATCTATGCAGGGATTTACCGGAAGATGCGGAGCTCTTTTACCCTCGGCCTGATGGCAGTAATCTTCGCCCTGGGCATGTACGCAGTCACTTCCAACCCGCTGCTCGTGAGTCTCCTCGGGGGTCGTCCGGACTTTGTTGGGTTGTTCCAGATTGTCCCGGACCTCTGCGCAACGGCAGCCCTCGTAATCCTCATCTGGATCAGCCTTGAATAATTTTTAATTTGGGTATGATTTGGGTGTAATCCGGGGCAAATTCTGGCATTTCCTTATCTCTTTTTCTGATTAATCTTCATAATAACCCTGATTTTGGGATAAACGAGAAAAAAGGAGAATGTCAACGATGAAAATTTCAAAGAAGATAGGCCTTGTTATTGCCGTGTTCTGTATTATGGCACTGGTGGTTGCAGCCGTCAGTGCGGCAGGTACCGCCGGTGCACCAGGTCAGCAACCCGCAGGACCCGGTAAGCAACCGGGAACCGGACAGGGGCAGCAACAGCAGGGGACAAATAACACTGTAAACAAGCCTGTTCAGACCCAGGTTGGAACCGGAAACAGTGGGACAAACCAGGGACCGGGACAAGGACAGGGGCCTGTAATCGGGACAGCCGGTAACCAGGTCTATACCATGGAACAGACCCTTTCTGACCAGGGCCAGCAGGCTACGATTGCGTTTGATGCACTGGCCTTCCTGACAGGTGAAGCATGCAGCGACACGTTCCTGCCTCCCGGAAAAGTAGCTGATTATGCCGGTTTCCAGTACCTCCGTGATAATGATGCCACACAGATGGGACATAACACAGACTTTGTCACCCGGATCTCAGACAATGTATTGTCTGTCCTGAATGACGACCAGTTGTCTCAGTTTATTGCACTCTCAAAAACAGAAGCTCCCCTTTCAAGCCAGTACGGGTACATGCGGTTTCCGCTGACGAAGGCATTCCGTGCCCAGCTTGAAGGGACGATCCCCACCGGGAGCCGCGGCCTTGACAAGGCAGCCGTGATGGCGTACTCGGCAAAATTATATGACGTTGATGCCAGCATCAGCCTGGAAAGGGCAAAGACCTATGCAAGCGTGATCAGGTCATTAAACCAGACCCAGCGGGCATACCTTGACAAGATGGCTTCAGGGGGGATGCTTTCGATGCCTGAAGTGGATGCATCTGAAGTGCTGAAAAACAGCGGCCAGGACAACTCGGTTGCAATGAGGACTTATGCCAGCGAGATGTTTGCATGGTACGCAGGGGATGTCACTTCCGACGTGTACTTCTGCCCTGAACGGCAGGCGACCTACTTCGGTTCATTCTACATGAAAGACCGCCCTGCAATGGGTAACCCTGACTATTCCATCAGTACTACCCTGACGGGTGATTCCGGGGAGGACTTCTTAAATGCATTAACCGACAGCCAGCGCGAGAAAATCACAAGCCTTGTGGACCTCCAGCGTGCTGATCTCAACGGGATTGTCGCAAAGCGGACGGCAATTGCAACCGAACTGCGTACTGCGTTAACCGGAGATACCATTGATGAGAGCCTTATCCGTTCACTATCGGCACGGTACGGGGAACTTGATGGTGAGATATCGTACTACTACGCAACACACTTTGCAGATGTGGGGAAGACGACCACAAGCGAACAGAAAAAGAAGATGGTTGCACTGCGGAACCTTGCAAATTTCACCTGTGACGGGGGATACCTGTACTCACAGCCAATCAGCATGCCGCAAAACGTACCGTCTGATTTCCTCTTCGGCGCCGGGCAATACGACAGTGCACAGATGGCCACATGGCTGCAGGGCCTGCAGCAGACAACAGTAACCCAGGGACAGGGGAATGCTCCTAATCAAGGTTCGGGGAATGGTCCAAAAGCTGGCAATGTCACACAGCCGGGTCAGGGGCCCATAAAACCCGGACAAGGACAGGGAATCGGTACAAACAAGGGGCAGGGTAATGGTCCAGCCGCAGGAAATGTCACCCAGCCAGGACAGGGGAACACCCAGGGACAACAGAACCGTATGCCAGTTGAAGAGGTTATCGCACAGCTTGAATTAAAGGGATACGATGTAAGCGGAACAAAAAAGTTACTCCAGAGCGGTGATCGTGAGGCAGTGAAGACATGGCTGGACACGTTCAAACAGAAAAACCCGGGTGTTGTAGAGACGATCGAAGGCACCGGGGTGAATAACCCGCAAGTGCAGAAAACCGGGTCTGGAAGTTCAAATCCAGGCGTTCAGTCCCGTGGAAAGACACAGGCCGCTGATAAGGATATCTTTAATATCATTAAGAACTGGTTTTCAAATCTCTGAAAACCAGATTTAAAGGGGCCATTTAAATGGCACCCCTTTTAAAGGAGTACGTGATCAACATTGAACTTTCTATGTAACGGGCGCCCGGTGCAGGGAAACTAAAGTGAGGGACAAACTGGATGAACGATAAAAAGATCCTCGGTCTTTTCTGCTGTATCCTGGTAATGGGTACGGTGTTACTCACAGGATGTTCCCTTAAGGAAGAACGGGCCTTGCAGGCCACCACAACAATCACGACACCCGTTACCAGCGGATCCCCATCCGGAGGACCCGTTACTCCGTCCTGTGCAGATCCTACGACAGGGAAGCCTGGTGAAAGCCCTGACTTTGGTTCGCATTTTACCGCTACCGAACTTCTTACCCGGCCGACCAGTACCTCAGTAACGGTAAGCATGGTCCCGAAGGTACCCCTCGAACTCTATTTCCTCTATGGAAGATCCCCGGGAGACTATACCTGCCAGACCCCGGCAGTACCTGCAAATGCAGGTTCCGCATTGAACGTCACCCTCCAGGGGCTTTTGCCCGGCACCCAGTACTATTTCCGTGCCTGTTACAGGGAACCCGGTAGTACCGGGTACCAGTCCGGTCCGGAACACACGTTCCACACACAGCGATCTCCGGGTAGCACCTTCACGTTTGGGATACAGGCAGATTCACACCCGGAGCGTGAAAAACAGATGTTTAACTCTGCCTTATACGACCAGACAATGGACAATGTAGCTGAAGATCAGCCGGATTTCTACATTACTCTCGGTGACGATTTCAGTATCGATAACCTGATCGAGAAGGACCAGCTCAGCCAGGCGTCAGTTGACGCAGTGTATCTTAACCAGAGAAATTACCTGGGACGTGTCGGGAGCGATTCGCCCATCTTTCTCGTCAACGGCAACCATGAGGAGGCAGCCCGGTACCTGCTGGACGGGACGCCGGATAATGCTGCTGTGTATGCAGGGATCTCCCGCATGAAATTTTTCCCACAGCCCGTACCTGATGGGTTCTACACCGGTGACAGTGAAACAGTGCAATATGTCGGGCTTCCCGGGGACTACTATGCATGGACCTGGGGTGATGCCCTCTTCGTGGTTATCGACCCTTACTGGCATTCTCCCTCTGCCGTGGATAATGTCGTCGGTAAGGATGGCACTAAAAAACGTGACCAGTGGGAGGTCACCCTTGGTGAAACCCAGTACCAATGGTTTAAAAACACACTTGAAGAGAGCGACGCCCCGTATAAATTCGTCTTTGCCCACCATGTCCAGGGCACGGGACGCGGTGGCATAGAAAACTCCGGGCTGTACGAGTGGGGCGGCAACAGCCCGAAGGGTGGCTGGGAGTTCGATACCAAGCGCCCTGGCTGGGAATTACCAGTACACCAACTTATGGCAGAGAATGGTGTCACGGCCTTCTTCCAGGGACATGACCATCTCTTTGCACGGCAGGAACTCGATGGTGTCACCTACCAGGAAGTCCCCCTCCCGGCTGATCCGAACTACAGCACGTTCAATGCCAACGCCTACAGGTCCGGCACAACATTGCCCAATTCCGGTTATCTAAAGGTGACCGTTTCCCCCCGGAACACAACCGTTGATTACGTGAAGTCGTACCTGCCCGGGAAGGAGACGGCATCAGAGAAGAACGGTATGGTGGCGTATTCGTACACGCTTGCCCCGCGATAATTAGAGATAGGACTACCACAATGATCCAAAAAAAATTCCTTTTGATCCCCTTCATGGTACTGGTCATCGCACTCGTCATCACGGCCGGATGTACCAGTCCGCAGGAAAAAGTGCTTACGAAGGTTTCGGGTGATACACAACCCCGGGTTGCCGAACCAGTCCAGGTCACCCGTAGTGTAACGGCACCCGCCTCGTCAGCTGCTGGTACCGGTAATGCCCTGGTGAGTATTGCGACACCACTACTTGGCCGCCCCACCGATAAATCTGTCAATGTGAATGTGGTACCTGCGGAAAACCTCGAAATATTTGTCCAATACCGGGATAGCAGCAATAGCTCATCCCTCAAAACTTCAGCGGTGGTTGCGGAGGCCGGAGTGCCGCAGAACATTGTAATTTCCGGCCTTGCACCTGACACCGGTTACGTCTACCAGCTGTGCTATCGCAGGTCCGGTGATACTGCCGTCCGTTGCAGCCCGGATTATTCGTTCCATACCTGGAGGGCCCCGGGCTCTTCGTTTGTATTTGATGTCCAGGCAGATTCCCACCTTGATGAGCGTTCCAATGAACAGCTCTACATCAGGACACTTGAAAATGAACTGTCCGACAAGCCGGATTTCCTCCTCGACCTCGGTGACACGTTTATGACCGAGAAACTGCCAGGTAAAGATTCAGAGGCTGTCTTACAGCAGTATATCAGGCAGAGGACTGATCTTTCCGTTAACGGCCATTCAGTCCCGCTCTACCTGGTCCTCGGGAACCATGATGGCGAAGCGGGGTATTCAACAGACAACGGCAGAAACACCCTTGCACCGCTTTCCCTCCAGTTCAGGAAACAATATTTCCCCAATCCTGAACCGGACGGGTTCTATACAGGGAATTCAGTAAACGACAGCGGCAACGGGAAAAAGCAGGACTATTACGCGTGGGAATGGGGTGACGCCCTGTTTGTCGTTCTTGATCCTTATTGGTATACAACAACAAAACCCGGGGGAAGAGCTGACGGGTGGACATGGACCCTTGGGGAGACACAGTACAAGTGGCTGGGAAAGACACTTGAGCAGAGTCCGGCAAAGTACAAATTTGTCTTCGCCCACCAGCTTGTTGGCGGGGATTCGCAAGGCAGGGGGGGTACAGAGTTTGCGTCCCTTTACGAGTGGGGTGGAAAAAACCTGGATGGAAGATATGGATTTGACCAGCACCGTCCTGGCTGGGGAATGCCAATACACCAGCTGCTTGTTGACAACAACGTCACCGCCTTCTTCCACGGTCACGATCACTTTTTTGCAACGCAGGAACTCGATGGCATCATCTACCAGGAGGTCCCCCAGCCGGCGACATCCAGTTCACCAAGGGATAGTCCCGGTGCTGAATACGGGTATACCCGTGGAGAGATGCTTGGGAGTCCCGGGCACCTCCGGATAACGGTATCCCCTGAATCTGCCTTTGTTGAATACATCTGGTCAGGGCTTCCCGCCGATAATAAAAGCGGTGCAGAAAACGGGGCGGTAGCGTATTCCTATACGCTCAACCCTAAAGGAAACCCCTAAGGAGAATTACAGGATGGATAGAAAAAAAATTGTATTAATCATCCTCATTTCAGTGATTGTTGTAGTGATTGCCAGTTCCATCATTCCGATTTTCGTTAAAATCCCGCGTCCTGAACTGGAGCAAAATCCGGTTCGGCCAGCGCGGGCCGACAACATCCCGCAGCCAGCCCGCCAGCCTTCACAACCCTTGCCGACCCAGGGAACGGACGAATACAAGCAGATCAAAACGCTGATATCTTTCATCAATATAGGCCTGATAATCCCCCTGTTTGCCATCTATGCCGGAATATACCGGAGGATGCGGAGTTCTTTCACGCTCGGCCTGATAGCTGTCATCTTTGCCCTCGGCATGTATGCCGTTACGTCAAACCCCCTGATCGTGAGCATTCTTGGGGAACGGACAGGAGATATCGGGCTGTTTGAGATTATTCCAGATATCTGTGCAACGGTGGCACTCGTGGTCCTCGTGCGGATCAGCCTTGAATGATCCGGATTTGGGTATAATTTGGGTGTAATCCGGGGCAAATTCTGGCATTTCCTTATCCCTTTTCCTGATTAATGTGCATAATAACCCCAGACTTGGGATAAACCAGAAAAGGAGAATGTCAACGATGAACAAATCAAGCAAGACAGGCCTTGTTGTCGCTGTGCTCAGTATTATGGCACTGTTGGTAGCAGCGGCCGGTGCAGTCGGTACGCCCGGTGCAGCCGGGCAACAGTTTACGGTTACCAGTTATAAACAGCCGGGGGCCGGAACCGGGCAGACGTCAAATTATCATGTAATAAATCCTGTTCCCACCCAGAGTGGAACCGGGAACAGTGCAACTAACCAGGGACAGGGTCCTGGCCAGGGATCAGCCGGCAGCCAGTCATATAGCATGGAACTAACCCTGTCCGACCAGGCGCAGGAGTCAACCATTGCGTTTGATGCACTTGCGTTCCTCACCGGCCAGGCATGCAGCGACACGTTCCTGCCACCCGGAAAAGTCGCTGATTACGCAGGTTTCCAGTACCTCCGTGATAACGATGCCACGGAAATGGGACACAATACTGATTTTGTCACCAGGGCCGCGGATAATGTGTTGTCTATACTCAATGACGACCAGCTGGCACAATTTGTTGCACTATCAAAAACAGAGGCCCCGCTTTCCAGCCAGTACGGGTATATGCGGTTCCCCCTGATGAAAGCGTTCCGTGCGCAGCTTGAAGGGTCGATCCCTTCCGGGAGCAGTGGCCTCGATAAAACTGCCGTAATGGCATACTCGGCAAAACTGTATGATGTTGATGCGAGCATAAGCCTGGGGAGGGCGAAGACATATGCCAGCGTGATCCGGTCGCTGAACCAGACCCAGCGGGCTTATCTCGACAAGATGGCATCCGGGGGAATGAAGACAT
>JBAXTR010000078.1:0-8467 GCA_037130095.1 Methanomicrobiales archaeon | reverse complement strand
ACCATCGAGAGCCCGGTCACATTATTTCCCTGGTAATAGAAGATACTGTCAGGATATTTCAGCGTTTCACCTTTGAAACCGAGTTCGAAGAGAATAGCAAGGAGGAGGTAATGTTTCCTTGCATCGCCCTGGAGTGCGGAATTAATATAAATCTGGTTATCCTTGACCTTGGCATAGGTGACTCCGTCCGATTTAAATTCCTTGTTCAACCAGGCGTTGGAAGATTTCATATCAATCGCTCCGAGTCCGTCCGGCGACAGGAATTTGATCTGGATTTGGCCTGAGTTTCCTTCTTTTAAGTTTTCGAACAACTGAACGGACTGGGAGAGGTCATTGAAATCTTTGAAGAAGGCTTCAATGGTTTCCTTATCAGAATCGGTACCTCCGGAAATTGAAAAGGTAACCGGATTCGGAGACGTGGTGATCCGCTCGAGATAGATATTCCCGCCACCGAATGCCAGGTCCATGAAATGATTATTCACATCATCACTCGTGAGTGGGGGTGATTTGGAAGTCGGCAGGACCGGTGCTGGGGTACTTATGGACGACGGAACGGACGTTGCAACGATCGTGGAAGGAACAGGACTTGGGGTTATCGTCATGGTGGTCCCCGGGCTGGTATTTTGCATTGCTGTGCAGCCCCCGAGCAATACTGCAATAATGATAATAAAAGGAAAAATGGTCTTCTGGTCCATGATGTATCATCATGACTGTTTCCATAATACGCTATCGGAATCTGTGTTACGGGATACACACTTCATAACCCATTTTTTCACCCGCCGGAGCATGACCGCCGGAAATGCGGGGAATGCCTGCACGGCGTCATGTGCCAGCCCCCTGGTTTTTTACGGTCATTCAAACGATTTTTGCAGCAATAGTAAGGGTGTAACGTAAACGTCCCTGGCCGGCCACCTCAACCTGTTCTAATTCTGGTAGCCATGAATAACATTCACGGGTCCATCATCTGGTCTGCCAGTTCAATAACATCCCGTATCTCGATCTCTGATCCCGCAGTGATACGGGCATCCTCCAGATTTCTCCTGCAAAACGGGCATGTTGATGCCAGGATATCAGCACGTATCCGGCGGATTGTATCGATTTTTTCGTGTGCAATAGTCTGGGAAAGATCTGGATGCCCGGTTTTTACCCCGCCACCTGCACCACAGCAGACCGCAAAATCCCTGTTTTCCGGAAATTCTGCCAATTCAAGACCTGGAATTGCTTTAAGGATATCCCTTGGAGCTTCGAATACCCAGTCTTTTCCAAGGTAATGCACCAGGTGCCGGCCTCCATGGCAGGGGTCATGGTAGAGTACCCGCCGGGGCAGGTGGGAACTGAAGCGTATCTTGTTTTCCCTGATCAGGTCCCGGAGAAAAACGGAGAACGGCATCGTTTTGAAGGGAAGGGGTCGCCCGTATACCTTCGGCCAGTCGACGGTCGCTGTTTTCAGGCAACCTGCACAGGGAAATAGGACCGTTTTTACCCCGCGTTTCTCGAATTCCTGTATCATCGCCTGTATAGTATCCTGGTAGTCCCTTATGGACCCGGTACGGGCCAGGAACGATCCGCAGCACGATTCTGTCGTCCCGAGCATGCAGAAGGAGGTGTTCGACCGTGCCAGGATACGGAGAGCCGCCCTCCCTAGTTCCGGTTGCCGGAATGCAATGGTACAGCCGGCGAAAAAGCCTACCAGTGCCGAATCGGCGATCTTGATATCAGCAGGGATCCATGCAGTCCGGGTTTCCGGGGCCATGGCATATGGATTTTTCATTTTCATGATGCCCCCTGCAGTCCTTTCAACATCCGCATGCCTGAATCCCAGTTCCCTTCCCGCACCCCTCATCGATTCCCAGAGCGGGGTGGTGGAGATGCCTGATTCGCAGATAACCGAGCAAATACCACAGGTAGTACACCGGAAAAGGCTTTCGAAGAGGGCAGCGAGGTCCGGCCCTGATGAGCGGGATGTAATGAGCCGTTTAATGAGCCCGGTTGAACGGGAACCAGCCCGCCTCCAGACGTCGATCCGTTCCATGGCCCCGTCGGGGATACCCGCCCTGACCACCGGGCATGCAGCGACACATTCCTGGCACCGGGTGCAGGCATCAAGTTCCAGCATCTGGAGAGGGGATAACCAACGGGACTCAATTTCTGAGAAATTAGGTTCTTTCAAGCCTAATCCCCTCCTCTTCTTGCAAGGAGGGTCAACGGGACGGTGATAATATGCCTGAACTTTGTCCAGGGGAGCACCATCACGAACAGGAGGAAGGCCACATAGATATGCCATGACATGAATTCAAGGGCCAGGTTCCAGTTCGTTATTACCGGGCCTATCATGGTTGCGTAACCGCTATACCACTCCGCGACCATACCGGTCAGCGCAATAATAAAAACACTCCCTACAAGGAACAGATCTGAAAAACTGGTGCGCTCACGGACTTTTTTCACCAGGAGCCTTCTACCAAGCGCAATTCCGGAACCTGCCAGGATAAGGTACCCGAGCAGGTCATAGGGGAGGTGAAGACCTGCGAGGTATTGGCCGAACGCACCACCAGGGCCTGCCGGGTCAACATATCCAAGGAAAAGCCCGATAAGCGATAGTATGGTAAATGCCCCAAGGATGATGAAACCCCAGAACATTGCCATATGCAGTGCCCACCGGCGTTTGCTCCTGTGCCATATCCGGCGGAAGAGGAGGACGTCAAGAACCAAGACCCGGAAAAAGGCCAAGATCCCGTCCCGGAACGATTCAGTGGCCCAGGAAGAAAAGAACCGTCCCGGATTGCGATGGCCCCACCGGGCAATAAGCAGCCAAAGGCCGGCGATAAAAATTAGGATGGTAACTATCAACAGGACATCAGGGATGAATCCGCCGATATACGCGTGGATGGCCATTGTCTATCGTGTAATATAGGTATCCGTTTTATTTCATCATTCTGGAAAAAGCATGATCTTGCAATCGCCCGTTCCTGAACAGCTCCGGATATCCAGCTTTTCATTGATAATTATTCAACCTTGATCTTTTTTTCGAATTGATGAAGTTTTACTGCAGAATCCCCCTTGCAAAGATATATGTTAGCGGAAACCAGGATCGTGCCGGAAACATTCCGGACCTTTTTCTCTTTGAACCGTATTACCGCCTCGATTGGTTTGATCGTTCCTTCAACCCTGAAGGTTTTTTTCATATGGGAGATATCAACAGGGCCGGCCCGGAGAACAAAATCAAGGTATGGATAAAAAGTCGGAAACGATATCGCGGGAAAATTGTCCCCGGCAGTAATAGTCAGGTCATCCTGGTTTTTTTCAACAGCGTCACGACACGGTTTCTCCTGTTCGATTTTCTCAAGGGAACAGGTAATTATCCCTGCTGACAGGTGGTCCGGTAAGACCTCAACGATACTGTGGGTAACGAGGTTCCATCCCTCGCCTTCCGTTTTCCGGGATCGTTCTGCATACTTCCCGACCATTAACGAGAATTCATTTTTTTCATCCAGGAATTCCCTGTTTTCGACCATTTTTTGAACTTCTTCTTTTAAATCGTCCCGTGTTTTGTCTTTCGACTTCGTTTCAGCCATATTTTCACTCTTCTTTGTCAAGATGATGTATCCCGCTCTCGACATCCATATGGATATCAGGAATAGTTACTTCGAGACCCCCGGGGCTGATCCCCCCACGGGCTATGATGGTGACATCGGGTATTGGGGACCCCTTTTCTTCCGTGAGACCAGGAGGTTTCGTTGAATCTGGCGTCTCTTTTTGTTTTCTCATTGGATGTTGCCGTGACAACCGAAGGTTCCGGATATACAATATCACAAAAATCACGATGATGAGAACGATAAGAATATCGATCCACAGGCATGGAAGGGAGAATAGTACGCAGGGATTGTCGCAGTCCGGGCATAGTGGGACCAGGGTCGTGGGGACCGGGGCAACCGTTACTGGTGTCTGTTCCAAGGTACCTGTTGCGGTCCGGGTCGGGCTGGCCGGTGTTCTGGTCACCGTAATCGTTGTCGTTTCAAACGGCAGGACCTTTACCTGTTTTTCCTTTGCAGAAGTGCCATAATCATTCGTTACCACCAGCCTGATGGTATAGTTGCCGGGTTTCGTGAAGATGCTTTGAGAGTACGTCCGTAACTGCGAGACGAGGTTGTTGTCCACGTACCATGCCCATGTCAGCGGGGACCCGGTTGACGTATCGGATAACGTAACTGCGAAGGGATGGTTCTCATATGCCTGGCCACTTAAAGGGGAGACCAGAAAATCCGCGACGGGTGGGACGGGGACCACCACGCTCACCTCGTTGTAGGCCCACATGACCTGTTCACTGTTGTCTATTACTTTCAGACCAGCCTTGTAGTTCCCTCCCGATCGGTAGGTATGGGTGGCATGGGCATCATTCGGTGAACCAGTCGGGCTGGTCAGGGGTGTGCCGTCCCCGAAATCCCATTGCCATATGATTATTTTTCCATCGGGATCGGTGGACCCCGATCCATCAAAAGCCACCGGTTGGCCCACGATTGCCGGTTGAGGTGAGCGGGTGAATACGGGTACGGGGGGTTTCTTATTGGTGGCCGAAACAACCGTGAATTCTTCTGTGCCGGTTATGTCATTATTGGCAGACGAGGCAAGGACATGATAATCCCCCGGCTGGAATGCCGAGAGATCAACTTCAAACCCGAGCAGGTTCTGCTTTCTATCCTGTCCGGAATAAACCGAAACGGTCCCCGTTGCACCGCTTGACGCCCCTGCCGGGCTTTTCCGGGTCGGAGAGACTGCAGATGGGAGGACATCGAACAGCACCGGACTGCCTACCTGAAGGTCGGTCGTTGCCGTGATGATAATTTTTTCACCGGACTGCCGGGTACCGACGGGATTGACATGGATATAACTTCCCTGCGGAACGGCAGAAACGTTTGCCGTAACCAGGTTATTTGCAGACACGGGTAGTAGTAACAGGAACAATAGCAATATAATCAATATTGAACGGTATTTAACCCCGGAAACTGAAATCAACCCAACCCCCCTTACCCCGGAATCGTCTTTTCATTGGGATAAATCTGAAATCGGCTGAGGAGATGATTAACCTTCCTTATTTTTGTTACCATAACCGGATTATGCCTTGTTCAGATAGTCAATGATTTAGGAACGAATCATTTATGCAGTGGAACTGCCATTCCATTGATGGGTTCCTATGAGAAAAACTGCCGATCTGGTCAATGAGATGTTCGATGAAGCTAAAGGTGCCCGTGTGGTCGCGATTGCAGTCGGATTTGCAAATGAGACGAAATTTGTTTTTAATACGACACCACACCCGCTTGAAAAACTGAATGCCCTTATAACAAGTGGGGGTTCTCCTGTTGGTCTGCTCCGGTTTGTCAGGGAGGGGACCGGCCTGCAGGGATCATATCGCCCGTTTCTTGAATATGAGAATGAACCATGGGCTAAGGAATATCTTGCAGGTCTGTTAAAAAACGCTGCAGAGATTATTGCGTTAAGCCAGAACCAGCCTGCGTTTCCGGTTGCCGATTGATAATGAAAGATTCGTTCTGGGCGCATAATCGATGACCTGACCCGCTTGTAATAATAATGCATCAAGGTACGATAGTCACCGGTAACGCAACTGCTCCCGGTTACCACCCAATATAATAGGTGGAATATATTGTGGCACCTTGGCTCTTCGCTCAAACGTGTGGGTAGTTAGATAGCCCAGGAATAATTGTTACGGGATATGGTACCCCAGTGCTGATGCTGACGAAAGTATCTCACTGACCTGCTCCTGCTGCTTCTTCGTCAGTTTCCGGTCTTTCTGGATCAGCCTCCCCATCCTGACAATCTTAAGCCTCTGGTCCTTTGTAAGGGCATCCGAATGATGTGCCCACTTGAGAAGATCCAGCCATTGTGTACTGCTAAACGAGATCTCTTCTCCAGGGACAGTTCCTCCTGATACTTCAGGAGTCCCACCAGGTTTTTTCCCGGGTCCGTCTTCGCTACCAGGAAGTCCAATTTTCCCCGCCGCCTCCTGTTCCGGTTTTTCACGGGTATCAGAAAACGGTTGCACTGTTTGATCATCTTTCATGGTGGGTTCTTCCGGAACAGATCCACGAATTGTCTTTTCTTCTAAGGATTCCTTAACTTTTGCAGGTCCTGGTGCCGGACCCAGGTTCTTTTCCACGGGTTCGGATTCCAGAAAAAGGCTGTCAGCACCGGAAATCCCCGAAACCTGGGGGATTAAACCGCTGAATACCCGGGGGGTCTTCCCTGATGATTCAACTGAAACCAGGTCTCTGTTTGAAACAGGGAGATTTTGAGACCCGGGAGATTTTTCCCGGGTAACGGGTTGAGATACTGGGGGTACCGTCATGGGCAGATGAGGCTCATCTGGAACAACCAGCTCGAGTTCCTCTTTTGGTCCAGTTACTTCATCCGGTGAAATGAGGGGCTGCTGTACCAGGTGTCGTTCTTTCCCGGCACTGGCATTTGCCTCATCGGTTTCCAGGTGGCTCTTCCGCTCGTCAGCAAGCGTTGATCGGGTCTGTTCAAGTTCGGCGGTGAGCGTTCTGACTTCTTGGGCAGCGTGCGATTTTTCCCTGGAAAGATTGTTGAGGTCAGCTTCAAGGGACTGTACCTGGTGAACGGCAATTTTGAGTTCTTCTTTTATCTGTGAAATTATCGCGGTCTGGTCTCTGTTTGTGCGTTGCATCTCTTCTTCTGTGATACGGGCCTTTTTTCCGAGATCTTCCTGTTGCCGGACCGCAGCCTGTGTTTTTTCTTCAGCGGCCCTTCTCAGTCCCTGTTCAGTTTCAAGGGCTGCTGTTGATGCAGCAAGCTCTTCCCGAAGTTTCCCCTCCTGGCTGGTGAGTGCATCCAGTTCAGACTGATTCGTATTCCGGGACTGTTCAAATTCCCGCTGGCGTTCACCGGCCTGGTTTTCTGCCAGGACCCGGCGGTTGATTTCTTCTGTTATTTCACGTTGTAACCGGGTCTGCCCAGCAGCATGTTGTTGTACTGTTTCATTAAGACCGGAAATTACCTGGTTGAGTTCGTTTTCTGATTGCGTTTTTGCCTCTTTCAGCATATTAATTTCCTGTTCCGCAGAAAGAGACCGCTTTTTCTCTGCCTCCAGGGCAGATTTTTGTTGTTCAAGTTCGGAGGTGAGTTCACGGAGCTTCTTCTCAAGTGATGCGTTACGGGCCTCTTCATCCATCAGCGCATTTTCGAGAGTATCAAGGCTTGTTTTTTTGGTATCGTATTCTGCTGCAAGATTTTTGATCTCCTCTGTTTTTTGTGAAAATGACTTCTTAAGTTCTTCACATTCCCTTGTTAAATCAATAATTTTTTGTTCATTTTTCAGGGAAGTGGTATTCAGCGCTTCAATATCTTTAGTTTGCCCAGCAACCTTCTGTTCGAGATCTCGTGCAGATTCAGAGAGTTCCAGAATTTTTGAATTTGCGCAGGACAACCCTGATGAGGTGGTTACCACAGATTCAAACGAGGAGAGAAGATATTCAAGGAGTTTCCTCCTCGGGGCAACAATAACATAGGTCCGTTCATCCTGGCGGACCTTAAATTGCTTCCTGGTATCATCCGGAGTCGGCGGCTCAAGAGGAGACGTAAGCATACCTTCAATGAGTGACAGGTGGTCCGGCGAGTCAAAGGGAGGTGCGATGAAGTTGTCAGCATTACTCTCGAGGACCTGTAACAGGTCATCCATGGTTGATGCGGCAGTAAGTGCAAGGACCGGGATACTCCACAGGTCTTTATCTGCCTTGATCCGGCGGATGACTTCAAATCTCTCCATTGCCCCTATCGTACCATCACAGATGAGGAGATCGGGTTTTCTTGTAAGAAGAGTATCGCTGAGTTGTGTATCATCGGTAAAAACAGTAACCCGGTGATTATTTTTTTCCATCTGCTCCGTAAGCAGGGCCGCCACAGTTCCATCCGTACTTGCTATGAATATATCAGCAATACGTTCATTTCCCTCTGAAGGTGGGTCATCCATCGCAATCACCCTTATACGATTAAAAAACCCGCGAAATGATATATCTACCCAAATAATCTTGTATCATTTTTCGCCACGAAGACGCCGGAGTGGATTTATCGGGGGTATCCCAGGCAGGCAGGATGAAGGTAGTCGTTCCCTTTGCCAGAGCAGGGGACTAAATTGACAGGGGGAGGGGGGAGCGTATACTCAGTTGCCAGGGGTCCCTTGTGGTAGTGGTGATATCCGAAGGGGGCAATAGCATCTGCATAAAAAGACCATCTCCTCGATTGAATTGAACAGCCCCCTTATTTCTTCGATCTTTCTTCCAATTCCTCTTCATTCCGGCAAAATGGGGGACTTTAGTCTTGTGCGGTCATCTCAATTTCGACCATCGCACCACGTGGCAGTCCCGCGACCTGCACCGTTGAGCGGGCAGGAGAGGAATTTCCCATGTATTGTGCGTACACCTCATTGAAAGTACTATAA
>JBAXTR010000077.1:0-8508 GCA_037130095.1 Methanomicrobiales archaeon | reverse complement strand
GACCGGAAAAATTATCGATGTCAATACATTCCTTATTGATATGCTGGGATACCCGCTGGAATATTTTATCGATCGGCACCTCTGGGAACTCGGTTTCATCAAGGACAAATCCATTGCCCAGCATGCATTCACTGAGCTCAAAAAGAAGGGATATATCCGGTATGAAGACCTCCCGCTGGAGACAAAAGACGGGCGGAGTAGGGATGTAGAATTCATCAGCAATGCCTACCTTGTCGGTAAGAAGAAAATTATCCAGTGCAATATCAGGGATATCACGGCACGGAAACGTGTGGAAGATGCACTTGCCCTGGCCAGCAGGAAGTTAAAACTCCTCTCCAGCATTACCCGCCACGACATCAATAACCAGCTGATGACCGTCAACGGGTTCCTTGATATGTTACATCGGAAAGTCCCGGATCCAACACTTGAGGACTATTTCACCCGGATCGAAAAAGCAAGCTCCCGGATCTCTGCCATGATCCTGTTCACCAAGGAATATGAGAACATCGGTGTCAATGCCCCTGCCTGGCAGGAGGGCCGGACACTCGTCGGGACCGCGGAAAAGCAGGCCCCGCTCGGAACGGTACTGGTGAAAAACGATCTTCCTGCCGGTCTGGAAGTGCTCGCCGATCCACTGATTGTTAAGGTATTCTACAACCTGATGGATAATGCAGCAAACTACGGTGGGAAAATCACGACCATCCGGTTCTCTGCCCTCGACCGTGATGATTACAAGGTCCTCGTCTGTGAAGACGATGGTGATGGTATTCCGCCTAATGAGAAGGAGAAAATCTTCGAACGGGGGTTTGGGAAGAACACCGGACTTGGGCTGGCCATTTCCCTGGAGATCCTTGCGATAACCGGCATCACCATCCACGAGACCGGTGAACCTGGCAAAGGGGCACGGTTCGAGATCGTGGTACCGAAAGGGATGTACCGATAGTCATTTTGCTATTTTTAACCGCGACCAGCCCGATATTCCTTCCAACCCATCCAAAATGCCGACTGCCCCAGTTATGATGAGGCCCACACCGCATTGTGCATACGTTACCAGGCGCTCAATCTTATCGCTGGTTATGACACCGGCAGAATCTGCAGCCCCCCCGCTTGCGGCAGCAGCAAAGACAAAACGGTTCCTCAGTTCAATATTTTTCAGCAAGGCTGTTCCGAAGGGGTCACCGGGCGTACTAGTAACGGATTTCGCGTCAAGAATAATAGGTTATTCGCTTTCCCGACCCCCAGTCGTCATCTGACAAAGTTCTTCCCGGGGAAGTATTGCCGGGGATATACCAGAGCGGGAACCATTATGCATGACTATCTTCAGACATGGTAACTACATGCATGATAACGTCCCGTTCCGCGAACTCGAAGATCGCATGAAACGTTTCCGGGCAAGGATGGATTCCGCACGCCCGGGTTGGGAGCTTGCGGCTATTGTCGGAAAGATCCCGCTCTACTACTTCACGGGGACCATGCAGGATGGCCTCCTGCTTATTCCACGCGATAGCAAGCCGGTTTTCTGGGTCCGCCAGAGTTTCGAGCGGGCAGAGAACGAATCCCTTTTTTCTGATATCAGGAAGATGAAGAGCTACCGTGACGTGGCAGCTGGCATGGGAAATCTACCGTCTTCGGTATACCTGGAAACAGATATCATGACACTCGCCCAGCTCGGGCGACTGCAGAAGTACCTCCCATTCACGGACATAAAGGGGGTCGATGAACAGGTGGCAGCAGTCAGGGCAGTAAAAAGCCCCTACGAACTCTCCCTGATGGAACAAGCCGGGAGGATCCACCGGCACGTGCTGGAAGACTGTGTACCCGGTTTGCTCGAGGAAGGCATTTGCGAGGTCTCCCTCACGTGCGACCTGTACTCCCTGATGGTAAAGGAGGGACACCAGGGTATCATACGGTTCGGCATGTTCAACGAGATGCTGCTCGGCCAGATCGGGTTTGGTACCAGTTCCATTGCTCCGACCTGTGTGAATACACCGGGGGGTATCTCCGGAATGCACCCTTCAACCCCGCTGATGGGATGCCGGGACCGGAAACTCCGGAAAGGTGACCTTGTCGTTGTAGATATCGGGTGTGGCTATCACGGGTACCAGACCGATAAGACCATGTCCTACATGTTTGGCAGTTCAATCCCACAAGACGCAATACTGGTGCATAACCGGTGCGTGGAAATCCAGGACAGGATAGCAGCAATGTTACTGCCCGGGGCCATACCACAGGAGATTTACAGGTCCGTCATGGCAGACCTTGAACCGGAATTCCTGACCAACTTTATGGGATTCGGGAACCACGCGGTAAAGTTCCTCGGTCATGGGATCGGGCTCTGGATCGACGAGATGCCGGTCATTGCAGAGGGATTTGTCGAGCCGTTGCAGGAAGGAATGGTATTTGCCATCGAGCCCAAGAAGGGGATCCCGGGTGTCGGGCTTGTCGGCATTGAAAATACCTTTGTGGTTACCCGTGACGGTGGCCGGTGTATTACCGGGGACAACCCCGGGCTTATCCCGGTTTACTGAATGGAAATGTCGTTTAATGACATTTCACGGGCAGTATTATTTTTAATAAAATCGATCAGAAAATGAATAACCCTCACAACCTCTCAGTACGCATGATGGAAGAATTGTTCCTCCATTTATAGAATTTTCTAAAATGCCAATGCAAAGACCGCGGATATTCACTCCTTACGATCCATTGCGTTATTTCTGCTGTAATAATTCAAATTTAAAGCCGAATCATATGTAATATCCGGATATCTCAAACCTGTGTGAAGGAAAAGAATGCCAGTGACCAACTAGCATATATACGATAACCCGGACACGCTGTATTGGAGACTGCCCCGAACGAGCTAAGTTGGTCCATACCCGAGGTTTGGGAATATGCAACCTGAATCAGTCCTGTCAGCATTCAGGAAACAAATACGACCGGCATTGATTATTTTTCTCCTGCTAACATTAGCGACCGGCCTGCTCTATCCTTTATTGATTACCGGTATTGCACAGGTCGCGTTCCCGAATGAGGCAAACGGGAACCTGATAATACGTAACGGGGGTGTTGCAGGTTCTGCCTTAATTGGTCAACCCTTTTCCTCACCGGGTTATTTCTGGGGGCGGCCATCAGCAACAACACCTTACCCATACAACCCGGTACCTTCGGCAGGATCGAACCTTGGCCCTGCAAATCCCGAATTAATCAACGCAGTTTCTGCCCGGGTTACAGCATTGCGTGCAGCTGATCCCGGTAATAATCTCCCGGTACCGGTTGACCTGGTCACTACCTCGGCAAGTGGTCTTGATCCTGATATCAGCATTGCTGCAGCCCGATACCAGGCCGGCAGGGTCGCGAAAGCCAGGAATCTGAGTGAAACTGATATCACCTGGCTTGTCGATCAGAATACACAAAAACCCCAGTTCTGGCTTTTTGGTGAAGCAAGGGTAAACGTGTTATCATTAAATCTTGCACTTGATGATCTTGCAGAACACCGGATATCTGCACCACCAGAACAATCAAACCTGGTTGAACAGGAACCGAATTCCCCATTTCCCGGGCTCAGCGAGAAAGACGTTTTCCAGTTAATCCTGTATGCGGTTATCCTTGTACTGTTTCTGATCCCGTTTGGTCGGTTTATGGCGAAGGTGTATACCGGTGAGCAAACCATTCTGACCCCGGTTACCGCACCTCTTGAAAATTGGATGTACCGAGTCCTCATGACCAGCCCAGATGAAGAGATGGACTGGAAAACATTTGGAATCGCCCTTATAATTTTTAATATTCTCGGAATTATTGCTGTTTTCCTGGTACAGCAGGTCCAGCACCTCCTTCCCATGAACCCTGCCGGAATCGGACCGGTACCATGGGACCTTTCCCTGAACACCGCAGTCAGTTTCGCTACCAATACAAACTGGCAGGCATATGCCGGCGAAACAACCCTGAGTTACCTTACCCAGATGATCGCACTTACCGTGCAGAATTTTGTTTCCGCAGCGACGGGTATGGCAGTCCTGATCGCCCTTATATACGGACTTTCGCGAAAATCCACGAATAAAATTGGTAATTTCTGGGTGCTCCTGACCAGGAGCATCATCATTCTCCTGCCGGTCTGTATCATCATTTCGGTCATCCTCGTATCCCAGGGTACCATTCAGACCTTCAGCGGACCCGTGACCGTTCCCCTCCTCGATCCGGTAAAAGACAGTAACGGGCTCCTTATTACAACACAGACAATTCCCCTTGGGCCGGCAGCCTCGCAGGTGGCAATCAAGCTGCTGGGGACTAATGGCGGAGGGTTCTTTAACACAAATTCTGCCCACCCGTTTGAGAATCCCACGCCATTTTCTAATTTTGTAGAGATCCTCGCTATCCTGTTAATCCCGGTCTGTCTCTGCTACACGTATGGAAAAATGATCGGATCGGCGAGAAAAGGGATTGCAATCCTTATCGCCATGACCATTATTTTTATCCCCCTGCTCGGTCTTGCCGTCTGGTCAGAAACAGGGGGTAATCCTGCATTCACCCCACTCGGGGTAGATCAGAATGGAGGAGCTCTCCAGCCGGGAGGAAATATGGAGGGAAAAGAGGTCCGTTTCGGCGTTCCATTTGCATCCCTGTTCTCGATTGTCACGACAGCGACATCATGCGGTGCCGTAAATTCCATGCATGATTCCTTCATGCCACCGGGGGGCTTTGCCCAGATGCTGATGATGCAGTTCGGCGAGGTGGTCTATGGGGGGGTCGGATCAGGACTCTATGGGATGCTCGTCTTTATTATCATTGCAATGTTTATTGCCGGGCTCATGGTGGGCAGGACACCTGAATACCTGGGTAAAAAAATCGAGCCCCGGGAAATGAAAATAGCCACGATCATCATCATTATCCCCATTATCCTGGTCCTATCAGGCACTGCCATCGCGGTCCTCACTGACGTGGGAAAAGCCGCCGTGTTAAACCCGGGTGCCCACGGTTTTTCAGAAATCCTCTACGCATTCACATCGGTATCCCAGAACAACGGCAGTGTATTTGCAGGGCTCTCGGTGAACAGCCTGTTTTATAATCTTATTACCGCGACCATGATGGTAATCGGCCGGTATACTCCTGCAATTCTCACCCTTGCCCTGGCCGGTGCTTTTGCAATGAAAAAGGTTGTCCCGGTAAGTGAAGGGACCCTGCATGACCACCGCCCGCTCTTCATTATCTGGCTTGTATTCGTAATAGTCATTGTCGGGGCACTGAGTTTTCTACCCGTCCTTGCACTCGGGCCTGTAGCTGAATATCTCCATATCATTTCCGGAGGCCTGTTCCATGTCTGATCCAGACACCCGGAAGGACCAGGTTTCACTCTATAAACGGGCAATTATTGATGCATTCCTGAAACTGGACCCCCGGTTAATGGCAAAAAACGCGGTGATGTTCGTCGTTGAAATTGGATCGATCATCACCACGCTCCTCTGGTTCCAGGCCCTTTCAGGGCATGGAGAGGCCCCGGCAGCATTTATCGGCGCTATCAGTATATGGCTCTGGTTCACGGTAATCTTTGCAAATTTTGCCGAAGCACTTGCCGAAGGCAGGGGCAAAGCCCAGGCCGAGTCGCTCCGGAAGATGCGACAGGACACTGAAGCGAAGAAATTGAGGTGCGACTACAGGGTCATAAAAAACAGGGAGCCGGACAGTTCAGATTATGCTATTATCCCTTCGCCAACACTCCGCAGGTCAGACCTCTATTACGTCCGTTCAGGGGACACGATCCCAATCGACGGTGAGATTGTTGAAGGCGTCGCATCGGTGAACGAAAGTGCCATAACTGGTGAAAGTGCGCCGGTAATCCGGGAGTCCGGCGGGGACAGGAGTGCCGTTACCGGGGGGACTGTAATCCTTTCAGACTGGCTTATTATCAGGGTCACCGCGAACCCCGGCGAAGGGTTCCTCGATCACATGATCTTGCTTATCGAAGGAGCAAAGCGACAGAAGACCCCCAATGAAATTGCCCTTAATATCCTTCTTATTGGCCTTACCGCCATTTTCATAGTCGTGTGTGCGACACTCTGGGCATTTTCATACTATTCCGTGGAGGTTGCAGGGTTCGGACAGGTCATAACGGTGACAACACTGATTGCACTCCTTGTCTGCCTTGCCCCGACGACTATCGGGGGACTGCTCAGCGCCATCGGCATCGCAGGGATGGACCGGTTAATCCGCCGTAATGTTATAACGACCTCCGGCAGGGCAATAGAGGCCGCAGGTGATGTGGATGTCCTCCTGCTCGACAAGACAGGGACCATCACCCTGGGAAACCGCCAGGCGGTGGAGTTAATTCCGGTTGACGGGAACGATATCAATGATCTTGCGGAAAATGCCCAGCTTGCATCCCTTGCGGATGAAACGCCTGAAGGACGAAGTATTGTTGTGCTTGTCAAGGAACGGTACGGGCTCCGTGGCCGGAGCGTGGGTGCCCATGAAACAGGTCCCGAAATGCAGTTCATCGCATTTTCAAGCCATACACGGATGAGTGGCGTTGATATCGGGCCTGTTTCCATCAGGAAAGGTGCTGCCGACGCCATTGCCGATTACATGGAAGAGGGTGGAAACAGTGTTTCCCAGGACCTGAAAGCAAAGGTTGAGGCGATATCAGGCACGGGAGGCACACCCCTGGTGGTTGCGAGGGATGGAAAGGCACTCGGGGTAATCCACCTCAAGGATGTTGTTAAGGGTGGGATCAAGGAGCGTTTTTCCCAGATGAGACGCATGGGGATAAAAACCGTGATGATCACCGGTGATAACAGGCTCACCGCAGCGGCCATTGCGGCGGAGGCGGGTGTGGATGATTTCCTCGCGGAAGCAACGCCTGAAAGCAAACTCAGGATGATCCGGGATTACCAGGCAGGAGGCCGCATGGTCGCGATGACCGGGGATGGGACCAACGACGCACCTGCCCTCGCCCAGGCAGATGTTGCTGTCGCGATGAATACCGGGACCCAGTCGGCCCGTGAAGCTGCAAATATGATCGACCTTGACAGCAACCCCACCAAGCTGATAGAGATTGTTGAGATCGGGAAACAACTGCTTATGACAAGGGGGGCACTCACCACATTTTCGATTGCAAATGACCTTGCCAAGTATTTTGCCATTATTCCGGCGGCCTTCATCACCACCTACCCGGCATTGGCAGCCCTTAACATTCTGGGCCTTCATAATGCCATCCTCTCCGCAGTAATTTTTAATGCACTTATCATTGTATTACTCATTCCTCTTGCCCTTCGCGGAGTGAAGTATAAACCGATGACTGCGGAGGAGTCATTGAGAAACAACATAATTATATACGGGATCGGGGGAATAATTGCCCCGTTTATCGGGATCAAAATAATTGATCTCCTCCTCGTCCTCATGGGGGTGTAAATGGCATGACGCTGAATCGTGACAGAAGGCCAGACCCGGACCTCCTCCTCGCCCATGTCCTTGACGAAGAGCGGCAAAGGAAGAGGGGCAGGCTCAAGATCTTTCTTGGTTACGTGGCCGGGGTTGGAAAGACCTACGAGATGCTGAATGCAGCACACCTCAGGAAAAAAGAGGGGGTAGATGTCCAGATCGGGTATATTGAGACGCATGGAAGGGCCGAAACTGAAGCACTCCTTGCCGGCCTGACACTCATTCCAAGAAAAGTCGTCGAGTACCGGGAAGTAAGACTGGAAGAGATGGACCTCGATGTTGTTATTACTACCCGGCCGGACCTCGTGCTCGTCGATGAACTGGCACACACCAATGCACCCGGTTCCCGTCATCTCAAGCGTTACCAGGACGTTGAAGAGCTGCTCGATGCCGGGATAGATGTCTATACAACCCTCAATGTCCAGCACCTGGAGAGCCTAAATGATGTGATTGCCCAGATCACCAACGTAGTCGTCCGGGAAACGATACCAGACGGGGTTATCGACGAAGCAACCGAGATCGAACTTGTTGATCTCGCACCACCCGAACTCTTACAACGGCTGCGTGAAGGGAAAGTCTATGTCCCTGAAATGGCCGCACGGGCCATCGAACAGTTCTTCAACGAAGGAAACCTGTATGCTCTCCGTGAAATCGCCCTCCGGCGTGCGGCAGAGCGGGTTGATGACCAGATGCTCTCGTACATGCAGACCCGTTCTATCCCTGGCCCGTGGCATGCCGGCGAAAGAATACTTGTCTGTGTCGGCCCAAGCCCGCTTTCAGAACGGCTTGTCCGGACTGCAAGGAGGCAGGCAGACCGGCTTAATGCTGACTGGGACGCGATTTATGTCGAGGCCCCGTCCCATCACAGGCTCTCAAAAGATGCGAAAGAGCAGGTCTGGCGTAATCTCCAGCTCGCCGAAAAACTCGGTGCGACGACTATAACCATATTCGGGATAAGTGTAGCCGATACCGCGATCGAATATGCTAAAAAACATAACATCACGCGAATTATTATCGGGAAAACGCTCCGCCCCCGGTGGCAGGAATTTGCTTTCGGCTCAGTCGTGGACACGCTTATCC
>JBAXTR010000076.1:0-8577 GCA_037130095.1 Methanomicrobiales archaeon | reverse complement strand
AGTTCATGCCCGCCGGAGAACGCTCACTGATCATACCAGCAAGGTAAGATCAATTTATCCATTTTTTTTCCTTTTTTTGACCAGAGAGTCCTGTAATTATAATAAAAACAAGAGATACTGGCACTTGTTATTTTTCCGGTAATTTTTCCCCGGTTCCCGTGAAATGGTACATACTTTTTGACACGGTCATACCGAATCGGAGTCCGTAATGAAGAATATCTGAATTAAAAAAAAAGGTTAAATTATTTAGGGGGTTTCATCGTGAAATACGCTATGATCAGCCCAGCCAGGGCAAGGACGAACACGTACGAGAATACGCCCATGTATGTCCCGGTCGTCGTCTTGATCAACCCGGCCAGCTGGGGTCCTGCAATTGCCCCTGCTCCATAGGCCAGGAATACCAGGCCATAGCAACGCGGGTAGTCGCAGGTCCCGAAGTACGACCCGGTTGTCGTCGGTGCAATGGCCAGCCAGCCACCCAGGCATCCCCACAGGATGGCAAAGGCTACCACGTAGGTGATGACCCCGGGCACCTGCCAGAGGAGAAATGCCGCGAATGCGATCAGGATGAACGAGAGCATCGCCGTATTTCTTGGTGTAAACCGATCGGTCATGGTACCAAATACCGGCCTCCCGCCCCCGTTGAAGATGGCGAATACACCCACCAGCATGGTGGCAAACCCTGTTGCGATCCCTACCTCAGTACCCACGGGTTTTGCCACCGATATGGCCAGCAACCCGGCCAGGCAGCCGATGAAGAAGCAAATCCAGAGCCCGTAGAAGGACAGCGTCCTGACCATTTCCGAGCGGTTGAACTCACAGGAGACACTCGCGGTTGCCGGTGGATTCCAACCGGTGGGTTTCCAGCCAGTCGGCGGGAACCGGAGTGGCAGTGCCAGCAGCACCAGGAGGACGATGAACGCGATACCAAAGATACGGAACGTGTTCATAACTCCGTAAGCGCCTATCAGGTACCCGGACAGGTTCGCGGTAATGAATGCCGAAAACCCGAACCCGAGCACGGTAAGACCAACTGCCATCCCCCTCCTGTCAGGGAACCAGCGGGCTGCTACCGCAATAGGGACGCCGTATGCAATACCTACACCAATTCCCCCGATCACCCCGTACACCACATAGAGCATCTGTACGGACGTAATCGTTGAAGCGAGGAGCCACCCGAGCCCAGTCAGAACTCCGCCGATGATCGTGATGTTCCTCGGGCCCAGTGTCTCGATATACTTCCCGGTCAGCGGCATGGCAATGGCGAAGAACGCCAGGAATACCGAGAACGGCAGCAGGACATCATTGGCTGTCACAGCCTGCCCCAGTGTCCCCTTGAAGTATTCGGTCAGCGGGTTGACAAACACACTCCAGGAATAGATTGTTCCCAGGCAGAGGTTGATGGCAAGACCTATGACCACGAGTATCCAGCGTCCTTTTTCAACCGGCATTCCAAAGAGCGTGAACGGCTTGTTCATACGATCTCCTGTTTCTGTTAGACTCATTTCTGGACACCTCTTTTTGTTATAAAAATCGGGGAAATGATTATTCCTCCAGCGTTGAAATGTCGCCAGGGTCAATCCCCATTTCCTTGGCCTTCAATACCCGACGCATAATTTTCCCGCTCCGTGTTTTCGGGAGTTTTTCCACGAATTCAATCTCCTGGGGGACTGCGATTGGCCCCAGTGTCATCCTGACATGGTACATCAGATCCTGTACGAGTTTCTGCGAAGGCTGATTCCCCACTCTGAGAATTACAAACGCCTTGATACTATTCCCTTTCATGGCATCCGGCTTTCCAATAACTGCCGATTCCGCGACAGCGTGGTGCGATACCAATGCACTCTCCACTTCGGCCGTACCGATGTTATGCCCGGAGACGATGATGATATCATCCGCCCGCCCAATGACCATGATATAGCCGTCTCTATCTTTTACTGCCAGGTCTCCCGCGGTATAACACCCGTCAATTGTGTACCAGTACTTACGGTACCGCTCATCGTTGTTGTACACGGTCCGGAACATCGACGGCCAGGGTGATTTAATCACGAGGAATCCCCCGGTGCCCGGCTTTACCGGCTTTCCATTTTTATCGACTACATCGACTTCAACACCAGGCACGGGTTTTCCTGCAAATCCCGGACGCATCGGCTCCCCAACCATCGTAGTTATCATCTGCATTCCCGTCTCGGTCTGCCACCATGTGTCGACGATTGGGCACCGGGTCTTACCGATAACATGGTAATACCATTCAAATGCCTCCGGATTGAGTGGTTCTCCAACAGATCCGATGATCCGTAAGGAACTCAGGTCATACTTGTTGGGCCATGTTTCCCCAACCTTCATAAATGTCCTGATAGCCGTCGGGGCTGTATAAAATACATTGATTTGCTGTTCTTCAACGAGCTTCCACCAGCTACCGGCGTCGGGGTAATCGGGAGTCATTTCAGTGATAAACACCGTTGTGCCTACTGCCAGGGGACCATAAACAATGTAACTATGTCCAGTAATCCATCCAGGATCTGCCGTGCACCAGAAAATATCGTTTTCTTTCAGGTCGAAGACATATTTACTCGTGTAGTAAGTCCCAACCATGTAACCGGCACATGTATGGACTACTCCTTTTGGTGTCCCTGTTGATCCGCTGGTATAGAGCATGAAGAGCGGGTCTTCTGCATCCATCACCTGGGGTGGACAGACACTCGGCACATCTTCCATGAACTCGTAGAAATCCAGCTCAAATCCTGGTCTCAGCTCAACTGGTTGTTCTCTTCGTCGTCGTAATACGATGATATGCTCTACCGTGGAGGCGTTTAATATCGCTTCCTGAACGATCGGGATCAGGGGGATTGTCTTTCCACGGCGTAAAGCAATGTCAGCGGTGATTACTACTTTTGCTTCGGCATCAACAATCCTCATGTTCAGAGCCGTGACACCAAATCCTCCAAACACGACACTATGAACTGCTCCAATCCTGGCACACGCCAGCATGGCGATAATTTGTTCGGGAACCATTGGCATGTAAATGCAGACCCGGTCTCCTTTTTTTACGCCAATTTTCCGGAGTCCATTAGCAAAACGCATGACCTCGGAGAGTAATTTCTGGTAGGTGTAGACTCGTTCTTCACCCTCTTCGCCCCTCCATATAAGGGCCGCTTTATTGCGGCGGTCGGTACTCACGTGACGATCGAGACAGTTCGCGGTGATGTTGAGTTTTGCATCAACAAACCATTTTGCGTACGGATAATTCCATTCCCTGACAGTGTTCCATGGGCGGATCCAGTCAAGGTTTTGGGCAATTCCACTCCAGAAGTTATCAGGGTCCGCGATAAATTCGTCATACTTCTTCTGGTAGTCTCCTATCCAGGAATTGAGTTTATACTCGGGTTCAGGTGTGTAATACTTGGCATTTTCTACAAGTTTCACATCAAAGGATTCTTTCATTGTTCGACCTTGTTTTAGACGTTTTTATTCCAAAACCGGGAAACAGGGATGATTTATCCTCTTTCGGCGCTATCGGTCCGGAGTCGCGTCAACGATTTTTCAGTTCTTTGGCTATACCTCCCGGTCTTTTACCAGGAATCATGTCAGTCTGTAACAGTACTGACTGCTTGGGAAGGGGAAGCAACAATGCTTTCCTTAAAAAAAAATATACACAGGTTTCAGGGCCAGTATGGCCCCATTTACCTATGTCACAGCAACTTGATCGTCATCTTTGTGTCCACCACTCTCCGTTGGCAAGTAGTCTTACATGATTAATCATTATAAATTAATAAAGGTAATGGATGGACTACAAGACAAGTGTTTTATGATCAACAAATAATGCAATTAGCAAAATTCCGGCTCTGCAGAAACACACATGAACGTGCTGTTCACACCCGAACCATGAAAATGTCCTTTCTAAATCTCTACGTATTGGCGGTAGTTTAAGCAGTTTCATGGGAAATCATGTGGATAATAAAAAAGTTAACAGAACTGCTTAAACAGGAGGGGGTGAAACCCCCTCTCTGCCCCATACCCATCAAGATATTCTTTCGGGCAGGGTTTACCAAAATCCGATTAAATTAAGAGTGTCTTGGAATAGTCTCTATCCCAACCGGGGTCGCCACAGCGGCGGGGTGTAGCCCCTGGAACGTTGGAAAATTAAGGAGTAATCCGAAACAATAAGAACATATTAGAGCATTTCCCATGAAATTGTTTAAACGAACGCCAATACATAGAGTTTTAGAAGGGACATTTTCATGGTGCGGGTGTGAACACCACGTTCATGTGTGTTTCTACAAAGCCAAAATTCCCCCTTTTCCCGGACTGGTGAAGGGCGTTACGCAGGTGGAAAAAAGGATCCATGGAAACGTAGCCCGGAAAGCCTAAACAATAACCATCAATGCCATTGCAGATATCGGTTAGCTGGTTACGTTCATCTCATGTCTCATTTCCGGACGGGTGTTCTACCAGGTCCTTCCGTCAGGTGGAGGCCGTGGGAATAACAGGTCATTTTTCATGAACATACCAAGAACCCAGTTGCTGAATCTGCCTAATTCCACGTCCCTGATATTTGCACCTCTAATAATCAAACACCTGGTCCTGCACTGGATGTATTTCCGGAACATCAGGAAATGTTTTATCACGAAACAAAAAACGGCGTTGAATGAACCGACGAAGTAATTATTTTTTCCTGATTAATCCATTAACAGCACGGTATTTTTTATGTACAAATGATCATACTTTAAATTATTATGCGCATATGAGTAATTATAGTACGGACAACCGTACCACCAAGGTAGACACAATGCCAGAACAAACAAACAACAAAACCAACAATGATGAATCAATTTCCCCCGTTCGAAGGGGTTGTATTGATGAAAACACCTGTGCATGCGGTGAAAAACATGGACCGGATACTGAAGATGTCCGCCACAGGGATGCCTGCGTATCTCCTTTAAAATTTGGAGGCACCTGCTGCTGCCAACCCGATGAAGCAGTTAAACCTGCACGCCACCGCTGCGGGCATGGGCCCCGCTGCCATTAAAGAACCGGCCAACTACAACAATAGGAACCATGACGAAATAGTGAAAATGATAGCAGATTATCATGTGTTCCCAAACATATGAAAGAATACATTCGAATGGGTATGGTAATCGGGATCCCGGTAATATTAACGGATCTCCAGCCATTTTGGCCTTGATTAAACCCTGCGATCGGCTTATCCTGTTGAATTCTCATGAAATACAAATATTACTTCAACTATGACCAAACCTCAATCTTCCAAAGCATCGAATTGCGATGAAAACTGTAGCTCATGCTCATCAGCACAACCAATGCACAGTCCAAAAGGGCTTCCCCCGAAAGCAAAAATCGACGTAAAACATGTAATCCTCGTACTTAGCGGTAAAGGTGGGGTTGGTAAATCCATGGTCGCAGTCAACCTTGCATTTGCTCTTTCCAACCACGGAAGGAATACAGGGCTGCTCGACCTTGATTTCCACGGTCCCAGTATACCGAAAATGCTTGGGATCGAAGGTCAGACACCATCAGTGCTTGATAAAACCCTTGAACCAATTCATGTTACAGGAACACTTGCTGTGATGTCAATCGCATTTCTCCTCCCTGATGTTACCAGTCCGGTGATATGGAGAGGCCCTATGAAGATGGTCGCAATCCAGCAATTCCTTGAAGAAGTGAACTGGGGACCGCTCGATTACCTGATCGTTGACCTGCCTCCGGGGACCGGAGATGAGGCACTCACCATTGCCCAGCTTGCCCCGAACCTGAGTGGCGCAGTCATCGTCACGACACCGCAGGAAGTTGCGGTGCTCGATGCGGTCAAAGCAATCAGATTCATTGAACAACTGGAGATGCCGGTGATCGGAGTCATTGAAAATATGAGCGGGATGGTCTGTCCACATTGCGGAGATACAATAGACCTGTTCGGCACCGGTGGTGGGGAGAAAGCAGCACATGATTATGGTGTGCCATACCTGGGCGCCATTCCGCTCGATCCGGCAATGGTCAAGGCGGGTGACGAAGGACGCCCCTATATTCTCCGCCACGCGGATACGCCTGCCTGGAAGGCGGTGGATCAGGTGATGGAGAGCGTGGTCAGGCGGGTTGAGTCATGAGAGGGATTCTTTTTTTCCATTGTTATTGAACCGTTACGTGGAGTGCATGCATGGGAAGGTATTCCGGTATTCCCGAACTGCTCGAACAGTTCATGGATGAGCATGAGGCTGATGTGCGGTGGATCACAGTTCATGACCTCCGTGACCGGTTTAACCTCACACGGTACCATTGCAACACAGTTTCCGGATTCCTTCGCAGGCTGGGGAACCGTCCATTTAGAGGATCTTCGTTTATCGTAATTAAAATTGAGTATGTATCCACAGAAAGCAGATCCTATCCCAAAATATGCCGTTACCTTGTCAGACGGAAACCCGGTATTCTGAAGGACCAATTCAATGAAACTATGGAATAATAAACGGGTAATTGAGGGAGAAGTGGAAAAAATAAGCCTCTTATTACCGGTAAATTTATTCGAAAATCATTCTCTGAAAGATCCATCGCAGATGACACCCATAATTTTTTTTACCAACTTACCACTTCAGGGGTAATGAATATCCGCATCGCATTTGCCATTATATTCTCCCACAAACAACCAATTAAATAATGGCTAACTGCACCGGGTGCATTGTGAATCGGGCCCTGTTTACGAGGCCTGTTGATTTGCCCGGTACATCCCATTCGGCACAAATAGTTCGAACCTGCATCCTTTTCCTGGTGTACCAGACTCTCTAATAGTAATACCCGTGATAGAAAGGATTTCCCGGAGAAGGAAAAGTCCCTGTTCACCGGTTTTACCAAAACCACGTTCAAAAATACGTGATTTTTCATTAACAGGGATCCCCACCCCGTCGTCATCATAAAAAATGAAAAGGCCATCGGGTTTCACCTTCGAAGAAATCCGGATATTTTTCATCGTTTCACCCCCATACCGAAGGGAATTATCGATAAGGTTGTAGAAGGTCTTCTCAAAAAGGGGGTCGGCAAATACTTCGAAGTCCACCGGGTCTATAGTAATCCCAAGATCTCCCGTAGAATGATGCTGAACTGCATTTTGAAATGTTTCCCTGATATCCTGCCATGCGGGAGCCTTCATTCCGATGTTCTGGTATTCCCTGGTAAAGAGGATCTGCTGGCTGATGGTTGACGCTGCATGTTCTTCTTTTTCGATGTAACTTAGAATTTTTGGGTCCGACACGCCATCTTTTACCAGGTAAAGATAACCGAGTAGGACTGTGAGCTGGTTATTGATATCATGGCGGGTGACGTCCGAGAGAAGATTCAGTTTCCGGTTTGCGGTCTCTCGTGCTATTAGTGCATTTCGCCGTTCGGTTATATCCCGGAGTGTAACAAGGTACCCAATCTCAATGTCATCAGATAAGAGCGGGACTTTTGTCACAGCATAATATTTTTTCTGCCCATCTTTCGATAGTGATAGTTCTTCCCGGAACTCTTTCCGGCTATCCCTGCAATTCCATGCACTGGGTAACTCCGGGAGTACCGAGGACAGGGTTTTTCCGATTACCCATCCGGCAGGTTTCCCGGCAAGAGCGAGGGCTGCGGGATTGACATCGATAATCTCACCCTCCAAATCTGTGACAAAGACGTCATCGCTTATGCTATCGAATAATGAGGCGTAAACAATCGGAATGCCGGAAAACAGGCGATACCTGAGTATTCCAAATGCGATGAGTATACCCATGATGGTGAAGGAGATCGGGGTGAGATCGTACTGAGGGAGTCCGGCAGGCTGAACCACATAGACGAGATTGAAAATGAAAGGGACGAGAGAGGCGATAAGAAGAATAAGGGTCTGTTTCCGGTATCGGTCGAACTGGACGAAGAACTGGATGAGGACAAGGAAGAATGCAAGGATTGACAAAATATAGGTGTATCCCAGGTTGATCGGGAATAACGGGCCGTGGTTAAAAAGCCAGATCGTGACCCCGTTTACAACCTCAGGTGTAAAACCGGAATAATACAGGTAATGAAGCGGGTTTGTGGCGACGAGGACAACGGTGAATGCAGGGATAATACAGAGGAGCGTGATTATGGCCTGGTTAACATACCGGCTACGGCCTGTATAAAAGAGTGCTAAAATAAACCAGGCCACGGGGACCATTACAATCCCGGTATATTCTATTGTATTTACAATAATACTGGTCGCGAGGCTTACGTTTAATCCCTGTATTGCCTCTCCGCATGTCCAGAGTGTTGCGGCTGCCATAAGGAGGGCAAACGGTTGTGCGATGGGGACCTTCCGGTTACGCCATCCGTAGATCGCAAGAGAGGCGGTGATAATTGCTGAAAGAAATAAGAGTGCTGAGTAATAGGAAAACTGGATAGCCACTGCTGATCTCCTGGTTGGGTTGTTAAAATAATCAGCGTGATTGTTTTAATACTATCTTTTCAATGTGGAACATTGAATTGGGAGGTGGTTAACCCTCCCGGTTCTATCGGTTTTGTTCTATGAGCATGATAGAGATTTTCAATGCAGGAGATAACGACCAGGCCCTCCCC
>JBAXTR010000075.1:0-8671 GCA_037130095.1 Methanomicrobiales archaeon | reverse complement strand
TTGAGGGGCAGCCTAATGTCGGGATGAGCATGATATGGAATGCATTTTTCATTACACCATTTTTTTGTTCCGGGCAGAATAATAGTTTTCTATTTCAGCCCGGTTTATGATAAAAGATAAAAAATATGAGATATTTTGGGTTTTTAAGTTAGAGTTGCCCGGGAAAAAAATGAAATGACTATATTCCGGGAGCGCCCTATCGAGGTCTTTTTGACCACTTCTGGGCGGAAAGTCTTCTCGTCCTTGATATGGTGGACGGGAGGGGAATCGAGGAAGTAAATGCACGGGCCCGCAAATTTTCGAAGAAAGATACGGCTGATCTGAAGGGAATTCCAGGAGCCTCATTCTGGAAAAAAAGGGATAGAACGAAGTACTCTCAAGTCTTACCATGGATAACCGGTATTTTCCGAACCCCTGCTGTGCAGACACTGGGCGAGAAGGGCGGTGATCGTGGTCTTGCCGACCCCGCCTTTCCCGGTAATGACAATCCGGACCCCGTTTTCAGTTCCCATGCCGGCGTTCGACTGGCTTACTTCGGTAGCACCGGGAATTTTTCCCCCCTGTCCTCCGGTATCGAACATGGTTACCGGGCACCACCGGTCTTTGCGAGGATCTCCTTTTTTGCAATAAGTTTTCCCCGGCACTCCGGACAACGTCTGGCTATTTCTTCTTTTAAGGAGGTGGTAACCCTGGCCAGGATGGTTGCCGCAAGTGCTTTTGGTGCAAAGTACGTGCCGCAGCAACTGCACTGCACCAGTGGGACCCTGGTATTACTCCATGATTTCATAACCCGCTCATCCTTAATGTCTTCCATCCCGATGGCATCTGTCGGGCAGACCTTCACACAGGCCCCGCAACCGAGGCAGTCCCGGGTCGCACCAAAATACGGTGTGTTGACTACCGTGTAAGGACCCCGGTTAATGAACCCGATTGCACCGGCACCCATAAGCTCGTTGCATGCCCGCACGCACAGCCCGCAGAGGACACATTTGTTGCCGAGGGAATCCGTGGTGTCGACCTTTTTCAGGAACCGGGTCTTTGTCACCCCGTACCGTTCTGCCATCGCCTTGATGACCTCCGATTTTGGTGCCTCTGCGAGATAGAGCTCGAAAAGGATGCTCCGGTGTTTCACAACCTCCGGGCCATCGGTGACAACCTCCAGCCCCTCAGCTGCCCGCGTAGTACAGGACGTAACCATCTCACGCTTCCCGTGCCTCACCACTTCGACCATGCAGAGCCGGCACGCACCGTATGGGTCAAGGGATGCTTCATAGCAAAGATGAGGTATTGCGATCTTTTCACGGAGCGCTACCGCAAGGAGGATCTCTCCTTCGCCTGCCTCGTATTTTTTCCCGTTGATTGTCACTGTTACCTGTTTTGCCGGTGCAACCGTGCTGCTGACTTCCCCGTTGGTCATGGTTTCACCAGCGCATCGTATTCTTCCCTGAAATACGCAAGGGTTGTCAGTACCGGGTTGGGTGCCGTCTGACCAAGCCCGCACAGCGACGTTGCCACAATGGTGTCAGACAGGAGGGCCAGGGTCTCGATATCTTTTTTCGTGCCCTTCTTCGCCATGATCCGGTTAAGGAGGAGGAGCGAATGCTTGAGCCCCTCCCGGCAGGGGACGCATTTCCCGCATGACTCCCCGGTGGCAAAGTTGATGAAGTAGCGGGCAATGTCCACCATGTCGGTATCCTCGTCCATGACGACGATGCCACCGGAGCCCATGATCGAGCCGGCTTTGTTAAGGCTCTCGAAGTCCACCGGCGTATCAAACAGCCGGAACGGGATGCAGCCCCCGGAAGGTCCGCCGGTCTGGACGGCTTTCACCTTCTTGTTATTTGCGCCGCCGTTCCCGATATCGGATACGATCGTATTGAGCGTTGTCCCGAGTGGCACTTCCACGAGGCCGACCCGGTCAACTTTCCCTACGAGGGAGAATACCTTGGTGCCGGTATTGCCTTTTGCCCCGATCGCTTGGTACCAGTCGCTGCCGTTGCTGATGATGACCGGTACATTGCACCAGGTCTCAACATTATTGAGGTCAGTGGGATATCCGAAGAGGCCGCCACCGATGTCGGTCAGCCGCGGTGGGCGTGGGTGGGGCCGGCCGGTCCTCCCCTCGATAGATGCCACGAGGGCCGTCGATTCACCGCAGACGAATGCACCAGCTCCCGTTGCGATCCCGATATCGAATACAAATCCCGTGCCGAAGATGTCCTTTCCGAGGATCCCGTACTCCCATGCCTGCTCAATGGCGAGTTTCAGTCTTTTTATGGCGAGGGGATATTCCGCCCGGATATAGATGAGGCCCTCGGCAGCACCCATGGCAAACGCACCGATAATCAAGCCTTCAATGAGCATGTGGGGGTCACTTTCCATCTCGTTGCGGTTCATATAGGCACCAGGGTCCCCCTCATCGGCGTTACAGATAATATATTTCTTGTCGGCCTTCGCATCCCGGGTGATCCGCCACTTTAATCCGGTGGGAAAACCGGCACCGCCCCTGCCCCTAAGCCCTGACTTCTCCACTTCCTTAATAATGGCCTCCGGATCCATACCGGTCAGTGCCTTCATCGCGGCTGTATATCCTCCGATAGCGATGTACTCGTCAATATCCTCCGGGTTAATGAGACCTGCATCCCGCAGGATTACTTTCTTCTGGTGCCGGAAAAACGGGATGTCCGCGTATAACGGAATGCGGTCAAATCCCTTTCCGTAATCCAGGGTACACCCCTTTACGTGGTCCCAGGCCGGGACCTGGCACAGGGCCTTGTCATAGGGCACCTCTCCATTACTGACTGTTCGGATAATTTCTTCAGCATCAGTCTCGCTGACCTTATGAAGGATAACCAGCGGTTTACCCGGGATCGTTATATTGACGAGCGGCTCTTCTTTACAATAACCGATACATCCCACTGTTGTGAGCGTGATATCCAGGCCGTTCTTATCGATAATTTCTTTGAGACGTTCGTAAACCCTTTTACCCCCAACAGCTATCCCGCATGTGGCAAGACCCACTGCAATCCTGGGTTTTCCTGGCTGGATCTTTTGTAATCCTACCTTCCTCCGGGCCGCTAGATCGCTTACCGATTTAATTTTCATGGCGTTCCCACCCGTACTCTGCAAGTATCCCCGGGAGGTTTTCCGGTGTTGCATACCCGTAGAGATTGCCGTCGACCCTGAGGACTGGCGCCATACTGCAGGCACCGAAACACCGGGCAATCTCCAGCGTGAATTTCTTGTCCTCTGTGGTGATGGAGAACTTGCCGTCTTCAGTTACATCACTCCTGATTCCCAGCATCTCTTCAAGGGTTTCGAGGATCTTCACGGCACCCTTCACGTGGCAGGCGGTTCCCATGCACACCGTGATGACGTGGTCCCCGACCGGTTTTAAACTGAAAAATGAATAGAATGTGGCCAGGCCATAGAGCTGCGAGAGATGTACCTCCAGTTTCACTGATAGCATCTCCAGCGTTTCACGGGGTATATATCCCTCCTGGTCCTGGATCTCCCCCAGGATACCAAGAAGCCTGCCGGCCGGGGCTTCATACCGTGCAATAATTATATCGAGCGTTTTTTCGTCCATGGTGTCCTCTTATAAAAAAAGGGATGGTCCCTTGTCCGATGCTTAAATCCCGAGCGCTTTTCTCTTCCGGTTGATCTCGGCCTCGAGCAGGTCGGCTGCCTTTATGGGGTCGGGTTCAACGGCAAACGAGGCATTGACAAGCCCGCCAAGCTGGGCAGCGAGAAGGTTTGTCACATTCGGGCTGCCGAAGATCTTGGGTGGGATGCCGAGGACCGTGTAGACACCTGATGCGACAAAGTAGGTGCCGATAGAGATGGCTTTCTGGGAATACCATTCCGGGGCAGCACCGCCCAGCGGAAGATCGCTGATACCAACATTGAGTTCCTTTGCAATGTTTGCGGCAAGCACGAGGATACGCGAACAGTCCACGCAGGAGCCCATGTGGAGTACTGGCGGTATCCCGAGCGCGTTGCAGACAGACTTGAGTCCGGGTCCCGCCATGTCTGCTGCTTCGGGGACGAGCAGGCCCGCCTTCCCGCATGCAATCGCAGCACATCCGGTCTCGACAACAAGGATATCCCGTTTAATGAGTTCTTTTGCGAGGGTGACATGGCCATAGTCCTGTTTGATCTTCGGGTTGTTGCAGCCGACAATGCCGACTGCCCCTTTGATCTTCCCGGCAACGATGGCATCGATCAGCGGCTTGTACGTGCCGCCAAGTGCCTTTCTTATCGCCTCTTCCGAGAAGCCCGACATCAGCTGCATCGGCTTTTCCGGGATCCTGACCCGGTCCGGGTTCCGGTTCGCGAAGTTGTCGATCGCGAGCCCGATGATCTCCTTTGCAGTATCAAGACCGGTCTCCGGCCGGAACTCCTTGTGGACTGCGCCCGGAATCTTCGCCTTCCGGCTGGTGGTCACGACTTTTGTGTGGTAACAGCCGGCCGTATGGGTTACCGCGGGGAAGATGCACTGGTAATCGATCACCATGGCCTCAATTGCCCCGGTCGCAATCACCAGTTCCTGGTCGAAGAAACTGCCGGCAAGGGGGATGCCACGCCGCATTAAGAGTTCGTTCCCGGTACAGCACATCCCGACAAGGTTGATACCCTTTGCGCCGGCGTCCTTTGCACGTTTCACCATGCCCGGGTCCTCTGCCGCCTTCACGATCATATCGGAGAGGATCGGATTGTGCCCGTGGAGGACGATATTGACCTTGTCCGTGCTGATCGTTGCAAGGTTAATCCAAGCCTTCAGGGGTGTCGGGGTCCCAAAGAGGATATCGGAGGCATCGGTTCCCATCATCGAGCCGCCCCACCCGTCGGAAAGAGCCGTTCTCATCGCGTGCAGGAGTAGGTTTGTGTAATCCGAATCGACGCCCATGTGGATCCGGTGCATAGCCTCCACAACTTCGCGGTCGACGCTGCGGGGCATAATTCCCAGCTTCTTCCACGTGTCTTTGGTTTTCTGCGGGGCACGCTCGGTCATCTGGATGCGTCCCTTTATCGTGCCGAATTCCTCCAGCAGGGCAAGGGCAAGGTCCTTTGCGATCTCTTCTTTTTTCCGGCCGGCTGTTTTTATGCTATACTCTGTCGCTACCACGTGGAGCTTGCTTTCATCGAGGATCTGGTACCCTTGAGCATGGCCTTCCGCGGTCGCGAGCATGGCCTCTACAACTTCGCGCCCGTGATCCGAATGGGCGGCAGCGCCGGTGGTAAGATCGTCGAGCAGGTTACGGGCGACGATGAGATCGGCATCCGCACCGCAGACACCCCGGGTCGGTTTTTTCCCGAACGGCTCGGTCCGGCAGGGCCCCATGGCACACCGGTTGCAGCAGACGCCGAGGTTCCCGAAGCCGCACTGCGGCTGCTGGTCAGCGAAACGGTCCCAGACGGTCTCGATACCGTCCTCCATGGATTTTACCATAATCTCCTGGTCGGTCTTGTCAAGCGCTCGTGTTTCAGCGATTTTCTTTCCTGCAGATGAATCGTACATTTTTCTCTTCCCCCTTCAGTTCTCTCCTCGTAATTCAGCCAGCTCTGCCATGATTGCCCGGAACGCCCTGATATTTGCCGGAAGTTTCGGGACTTCGCTCCCGGTCTCCCCCGCTTTAATCAGCCGCAGGGTGAAATCCTTCCTGCTGGAACGGATGAGGTCGTCGGCATCCCCGAATTCCAGTGCACCGGTCTTGCAAGCCTCGGCGCATGCGGGGATTATTCCGTTTTTCTGCCGTTCTATGCAGTTGTCGCATTTTGCATTGACTTCCCGGCCGGTGTCCAGCTGGTGCACCTTCTGGAACTGGATGATACCGAACGGGCATGCCATCGCACACACGGCACAATTGATGCATTTACCATAATCGACCACGACAGAACCGGACTCCTGGTCCCGGTACAGTGCATCAGTCGGGCAGACCTGCATGCAGGGTGCCGGGTCACAATGCCGGCAGCGGTTGGGAAATGGCAGGTAATTTATTCCCACTTCCACGTGAATGCGCGGTTTTGAGATTTTTTCTTCGTGGATGGCATCGAATAATTTTTTGCTCTCTGAATGTTCGATCGCACAGGCGACCTCACAGTGCCTGCAACCGATGCACAGTTCAGGCCTTACAAAAACAGTTTTCATAACATCTTGCCTCCCTATCCTCTCTCCGGGCGTCTGGTATCGCACAAAGGGGTATTTTTGTCTGAATAATAGCCTACTTACGAACAGCAGCTATTTACTGCTTTTTATTTAACTAAAATTTGTTAAGGACACGGTGTATATGTTCATTACATTGTCCTCTATTCCTTTGAATGGTCACCTGGGGAATGTCGGTCCATCTGGTCCCATCGTTATATCGAAAATACCCCCAATGCCAGGAAACATACCGCGACTGTTACAATCCAGAATTGTCGCTATGGAACCAATGAATTAAAGACAGATCTTGGTACTAAAGACTTCACCGCGACCGCAGCACTAAACAGGGTATAAATCATCTATTAAAAAGGTGAATTTAATATGAAGATTGCCCTATTCTCATTATCTTATGGAAAAGAGGATCCGATCTACGGTAATTTCAGAATATTTGAAAAACATTTTCCTCCCTGATACGACACTGTCAGGAATTACAAATTCCGAAGAAGCAGTCTCCAATTCATTTTTGGAATCAGATATAGGGATTCTTTTGGTATGTTGCAATAAAAACAGTGTCGAACGTATGCAAAAAAGGGTAACAAAATTTGGTGCACTACATGTAAAATGGGTGTCGTCAGGAATTGCTGCCCTTTCTGAAATAGCGATAAATCGATATGATCTGGTTATTTTAGAATACGATCTGCCCGATATGCGTGGAATCGACTTTTGTAAACAACTTCAGGAATGTAAGCACGATATCCCCTTTTTACTCTTAATAAGTCCTGCGGGGACATATATTCTTGAAGAAGTAATCAATGCATATTCCAACGTTCTTCTGCAGAAATCCAGCGATCCAATTCCTGGAAATCCTGACCTATGCCAGAAGATGCATCAGGACGTTACTGTATATGGCAACGGAAAAACGGTACAATCATCTGCAGACGATCCTGAGGAAACCAGGAAAGAGCGAATACGCGAGGTTGAAATGGAACAAAGGTTCTCTGTCATTGGCGAGATTGCGAGAATGATAGGTCATGACATGAGAAATCCTCTTCAGGTCATCACAAATATGGAGTATCTTGCACAGCACAGGATTAAGCAGATGAGTGATATTGAATATAATGTCCTTGAGCGATATGGAATTAATTCTCTTCTGTCTACAATTAAAAATGAAACTGCATACATTGATAAGATCGTCTCTGACCTTCAGGACTACGCAAGAGATATCAGGGTTGAAAAAAACCTACTATATGCCCGCCAGTTTTTCCTGGAATTTCAACCGTTATTTGCAATGAATGAAAAAATTACCTACGAAGTACGGATCCCGGATGGACTGCAGATCTGTGCAGACAAAAAACTGTTACAACGAGCATTTTCAAACCTGATAACAAATGCAATTCAGGCAATGCCAGGAGAAGGTATTTTGAAAATTGAGGCTGGTATTTTAGATAATACTACCCTGATTCAGGTGAGTGATACAGGGGATGGAATAAGTGAGGATTGCCAGGTGAAAATTTTTGACCCCCTCTTCACAACAAAAGCCAAAGGGACCGGTTTTGGTTTGCCTGTGGCAAAAAGGATTATCGAAGCTCATCATGGGACAATCCAATTAAAAAGTACTGCAAGAAAAGGGACAGTTGTTTCCGTTACATTACCAAAAGACCCCGTGGAGAAATAAAAATTTAGGAAATATTGTGGCTGAAATGAAGAATATACTGATAGTCGATGATGATGTGGGGATTCTTGAGAGTTTCAGTGAGATTCTCCGGTTAAAAGGGTACTCAGTTGACACGGCAAATAATGCTTCAGATGGCTTGAAATTGGCAAAAGAGAAATATTTCCACCTTGCCCTCCTTGATATTAAGCTCCCTGATATGGATGGGACAGAACTACTCGCGGAACTTCAGAGGGTAAGACCTGCAATGATGAAGATCATGGTTACAGGATATGCAAATCTTGAAAATTCAGTAAAAGCGCTGAATTCCGGTGCGGATGCATATATTATAAAACCCGTTAATCCAGGGGTCCTTATCCAGGTAATTCAGGAGAAGATACGGGAGCAGGAAGAGGCCGAACGGGTGGATGGTGAGAAGGTTTCTGACTATCTTGAACGGCAACTTCTAAACCTTGATGAAGATCAATCCTAAAAAAACATGCTAGAAATTACAAAAGAAGAGATAATTGCTCTTCTGAAAAAATATAATGTCCCCGAAATAAGTCTTCTTGAAAGCCAGGAAATTACTGAATCAGGTGTGATCCCGGCTATTTACCGGTACAAAATAATTGTTCCTGAACAATTCTACAAAGATCTTGCTGACCGGCTTGGTCTTCCCTATATCGAGCCGTCTGAACTGAAAAAAAAGACACGTTATGCCCCTGTTCTTCCCTATAACGTTATTCGTGAAGCTCATGTTATCCTTCTCGGAATTTCACCAGAGAACGTTAAAATCGCCACTGCCAATCCTTTAAACAAAGAACTTCTGGTACGACTCCGTTTGATCTTCAAACGAAATATTGAAGCATCAGTTG
>JBAXTR010000074.1:0-8714 GCA_037130095.1 Methanomicrobiales archaeon | reverse complement strand
GGGTATTGCAAAGTACGTGATAAGGCTCCATGCCGCTCCGATAAGCCCGATGACGATCTGCCCGATAATCCCTGCCCGTTCCTGGAGCAAATGGAGGACAAGCCCGACGGTCGCCGATATCATCGCCCAGATAAAAATGGATACAAAATGTGCATTCGCGTTCCGGATACCGTCCATAAACACCGGGTTCCCACCGGTGAGGCGAATTCGTGCACAGGTAATCAGGGCGGTATTGAAATAAATCACCACAAAGTAGCAGAGCAGGTAGAAGAGGAACAGGCCAAGGAGAAGGAGCCCTCCTGAAAAGGCCGCCGTGCTGCTACTGAGGAACAGGGCCGGCAGAACGAACGAGAGAAGGATAACCAACAGGGCGACCCCGGAAAGCACAGGGAACAGGAGGATCTCCTTATCCAGGGAAATCACCCTCCAGCTCTCTTTAATCAGGGTAAAACTCCGCGATACGGATTCAAACATACGTGATCATGTTGCCCGGTGACGAGATAAGAATAACCGGGATAGTGCAGTATCAACATAACAGACCTTTTGCATGATCCTCTTCATATTTATCCTCCAGCTTCGAATATTACGCGAGAATGCGCCCGTCTTATCTTGGAAAAATCCTGCTCCGTTGGTGTGATTCATGTCATACCCCGGTCATGTCGCGCCAGTGTGCCTGCGGGGCATTTACCCGCGAGGTGCCGGTAACCCCTCCCGGGGATGCCCGCCCTGCGTTTGGATATGATATCTACCTTATTAACCGGGTTTTTTCTGATCATTTTGGCGCCACGTTAATCCCCCCCGGGCACATTGCCCTCCTGAACAAAGTACCTGACCCTGACCGTATGGAGGAAATCGTCGTTGCAGGTGCTGTCGTTGGGTCTATCCGGTACCTGCCGGAAAAAAGAGCATGGGAGCCAATCCCCAGGCCTGAAGCAGCTGTATTGCTAAAACCCACGAAACGCTTTGTAATTGTCGATGACGGTGCCCTTCGTTCCCTCGGGGAAGGGGCAAGTGTGCTCAGGCCGGGACTTGTTCATATCGATCCATCCGTGGATGCAGGAGATGAGGTCTTTATTTTCACCCGTTCGGGTGAGTGTGCCGGTGTCGGAAGGGCCAAGGTGGATGCTGCCACTGCAGAATCGATGGAACGAGGTGCAATTGTAAGGACCCGGAGGAATGTACGGTCCGAAGTACTACCGGGCCCTGCTACCTGGGAAGATGCGGTCAGGGCGAATACCGCTGTGCTTGAAAAAGCCGAGGCAGCATCAGTCCAGTTTATCCACGAGGTCACAGAACGGAACCCCCTCCCGGTCAATGTCTCATTTTCCGGTGGCAAGGACAGCCTTGCAACCCTGCTCGTGGTGATGAAAGCGATCGGGAAGGTACCAATCCTGTTCGCTGACACAGGCCTCGAATTTCCCGAGACATACGACTGCGTGGAGAAGACAATCGGATACTATGGGCTTACCGCGGTCCGGTGTTCCGGTGAGAAGGAGTTCTGGGAGACCTTCGCCCGCCAGGGCCCGCCGGCAGTAGATTACCGCTGGTGCTGCGGGGTCTGCAAACTGAAACCCGTCAAACGGGCGATATCGGAGGAATGGGGCGAATGCCTTTCTTTTATTGGCCAGCGAAAGTATGAGTCATTCAAGCGGGCAATTTCCAACCGTGTCTGGCGGAACAGCAATGTCAGGAACCAGCTCTCCGCAGCACCCATCCAGAACTGGACCGCCATGCATGTATGGCTGTATATCTTCCGGGAAAAGGGTCCTTACAATGTCCTTTACGAGCAGGGCCTGGACCGGATCGGCTGCTTTATGTGCCCGTCAAGTGATATAGCAGTGCTTGAAGAGATCGGGAAGAAACACCCTGGACTGATGCAGTCATGGCGTGACCGGCTCGAGGAATGGCGAAAAAGCCATGGGCTGCCACCGGAGTGGACCACGGAGAGCAGGTGGCGTAAAAAAGACCAGGGGTCCGCACCCCCGGCCTCTGCCAGGGATAACCAGGAACAAGAGACAGATGAAGAAGATAGCAATTGTTGATTACGGGCTTGGCAACCTGAGAAGTGTCATGAAAGGCCTGGAAAAAGCCGGTGCGTCCCCGGTTATCACAGCGGATGCCGGTGATATCGCCTCAGCAGACGGGATCGTCCTCCCGGGTGTGGGGGCATTCCGCGAGGGAATGGACCAGCTCGGCGACCTGCGGGACGCAGTAATGAGCAGTTCGAGGGATGTCCCGCTGCTTGGGATCTGTCTTGGAATGCAGATGCTGATGGAACGTTCCGAAGAGCACGGGCTCCACCAGGGCCTGGCCCTGGTTCCCGGAACTGTCAGGAAGTTTCCCCACAGGCCCGGGTTCAAAGTACCCCAGATGGGCTGGAACCAGGTCCGCCTGGAACAGCCGGACCACCCACTGTTCGCCGGTTTTTCTTCCGAGGAATTCGTATATTTTGTCCACTCCTACTACGCGGACACCCTGCCGGAATATACCCTGACCACAACGGATTATATCTGCAGTTTTGCCTCGACCATCCATAACGGTAATGTCTATGGTGTCCAGTTCCACCCGGAAAAAAGCGGGGTCAAAGGGCTCCGGCTGCTGTCAAATTATATCGGGATGTGCTGACCCCGGGTAAACGCTTCTTCAGATCCAGTTTTTAGTTGTTGTTCTCGTGCCCGGAAGGCTGTTACCTGTTAAATTTCCCCTGTGTAGAAGAATGGATAAACGGGATGAAAACTGGCCTCTCCAGAAACCATTTACCTTCGTAATGCCACTGATCTGTATGAAAAAGATCGCAATAATTGTATTAGTCGCGATGGCCCTGATCGTGGGAGTGGCCTCAGCATATGTCCTGACGATTGAGTGTCCACAGAAACTCCCGGTTGGAGCACCTCTCCCGGTGACCGGAACAACCAGCTTTCCGGTTGGTACAACCTTTGACCTGATATTTTCGAGCTCCGGCCAGACCTCAAGCCCGATAGGTAGTATTCCCGTGACGGTTGGAGACGACAAAGGCTTCAATACGGTATTTGAGACAACAGGCCTGAAAGGTGGCATGTACAAAGTAGAAGCGGTGCCCCGTGGTGATTACTCCTCAAAGCTGAGTTCCGATTCAATGACTATCAGGGTTGTCGAACTGGTTGACCGCTCAGATATGCTCCATATCACAAGCCCGGTCAATCAGGTCATTCCGAATGCCCTCCTTATTGAAGGATATATCTCAAAAGCCGGAAGTTCAGGAGTTAAACTTGATGTAATCGGTCCTCTTGGAAAGGTATTCGGTCCGGCATACATTGCAACGGCGACGCGGGGGGGAAACCAGGATGGATACTTCTCTCAAAATATTCCCGTAGATGAACCGGGCAATTATATTGCTAGGTTTTCCGACACTACCGGGTATATCGGGGAGAAAACGTTTTTTGTAACAGCGACGGTAACTCAGGTACCTGTCGTTACTACTGAGGGAACACTCCTTTTCACGCCGACTCCGACCACCCCAAGGCCAGTGCAGACCAAAACCCCGGTAACAACCCCGACCAAGTCCGGGGCCCCGGTGGCGGGTATAATAGCCGGTCTTGGTGTTGCTGGTTTCCTAGCATTCCGTAAATATAACCGTTAACGTTAGAATATAGGAATATCAATTTTTTATTTTTTAAAAGAGGGTATCAGGTACCCTGGTTTTTTCCCTGCTGGATAAGGTCATACAGGATAAGTGCAACAATAACCAGGCAACCGCCAAGGAAAAAGGCAATAAGAACTTCCTGGATTGGGAACACAGCAGGCGCAGTTACCTGGTACTGGACCTGGGAATGAACGGTTTCAGGTGGGTACGTAGGTACTATTGTCGCCACAATATCCTTCATATCCATTGCTCTTGATCCGTTTTCAGCGGCAAGACTCATTCCTTTTGCCCCGGCGTTTTCTGACAATATGGGGGCGGTTGATGGTACGGCGGGGAGTGCATTAATCCCGGATTTTTCTATTTCGGCTGAGAGGGGTACCGAGTTCCCCGCCAGGGAAAGTACCTGCAGTGCGGCCCCTGTCACAACCGTCGCCACCGCGACAATTCCAAAGAGCGAGGCATATTTCAGGAGCATTGCCCTTACATTGGCAACCCTTGGCGTAACGATGAGGAGCTGGTCTTTAAGCCCGTATACCTTCACTTCCCTCCCTTTCACGCTGTATTTTGTTTTCGTTACCTCTATAAGGCCTGCATCAAGGAGGTTTTCAATATGGTACTTCGCCGTACCCATGGGAATCCCGAGCTGATCAGTCACTTCGGTGGAGGTTTTCGGGCCCGTTTTCAAGAGCTGAAGGATATCGCCTGCGGTCTGGCTCCCCATTGCCTTTGCAATCTTCTGGGCCTGCTCTCCCCCGGGTTCGAGGACGATCACGTCCCTGGCGCCAGGAAGCGGGCCTTGTTCAGTCCCGCCTTCTCCATCTGTTCCGGGTATCATATCGTCGGTCATAAGGCAAATCAGCTGTTGAGAGCGGCTGTGATCCTCTCACGCCCTACCTTGATGGCAAGCTCCATCTGTTCAACGGCGGGCCCACCCCCACGTCCGAGAGCAGGGGTACCGCCGCCTTTCCCCCCGAGAAGTCCTGTTACCTGTCCGATAATCTCACCTGCATTCACTGCCCCGGTACCGGAAGTAATTACTGCATCCACCCGCTCACCGTTTTTCGACAGGAAGAATGCCACCCCCCCTTTCCCGGAGATTTTGGCTGCAATGGTCATCAGGTCCTTCGCCGGGAAATCGAGTCGTTTCACCACGACGGGTATACCTTTTATAATCTCGGGCTGGATTTGTGCGATTTCAAGTTCAACAAGTTTCTGGGAGAGTTTTTCATTCTCTTTTTTCTGTTCTTTCCATTCGTTAAAAAACCGCTGCGATGTGGCTGGCAGGTTGTCCTGCTGGACCGAGAACACCTCCGCTGAACAATTCACGATCTCTTCGAGATGGTGCATCCATGCAAGGGCAGCAAGCCCGGCTGAGAACTCGAACCGTTCAATACCGTCCTGGATATGTTCAACCCGCATGATTTTGATCACGCCGATCTGGCCGGTACTTATACAATGAGTCCCCGCACAGGCCTCTATGTCTCCTGCAACTGAAACAATCCGGAGCTCCCTGCCTGGTGGTACACCCCCCTGGTAAAGTGAGAACCCATATGACTGCTCGGCCTTGACACGGTCCTCGAACCTGATATCGATGCAGGTGTCGGCAAGGACCATCCGGTTTGCAGCCATTTCGATTTTATGCAACTCACCGGATGTGATGTGCCTGAAATGACGGATATCAATTCTCGAACTCTCGACTCCCTTTTGAGCACCGGCCTGGTGAATATGTGCCCCTAGCACCTCTTTTGATGCCCTGAGCAGCAGGTGGGTCGCGGTGTGGTGGCGCATCAGTGACCATCGTCGTTCTTCATCGACGATACCTTTCACGCGGTCTCCACGCCTGAGGATGCCGCCTTCCAGTTGATGGAGGACTACATCTCCGATCTTGATAACTCCTGTTACCCGGACCATGTTTTCCTGCGTTATGAGCATCCCGCTATCGGCCGGCTGGCCGCCACCCTCCGGGTAGAAGAGTGTCTGGTCCATTACGACAAAACCGTCAAAGAAATCGATTACAACTGCCTCGAACTCGGTGTTGCACGGCTGGTCGTAGTATAATTTCCCGGTGGCGGGAAGGCCCCTGATACGGGAATGGTACTTTGCAAACGGGTCTTCGGCAGCCTCAACTTCTGACTCGGAGTGCATATCCGCAATAAGGGAATAGAAATTGTCGGGAAGGTCAACGACCGCTCCTTCCTTCTGGGCAATTTCCTTGATCATGTCCGGTGGGATACCATGGGAATCGTAAAGGGTAATAACCTCTTTGAGGGGCACCCGTTCTGATTTTGCCTTGTAGGTCCGGGCCACTTTCTGGACGATCTTTGAACCCCGCTCGAGAGTCTGGGCATATTTCTCCACTTCACGGTCAATTATCTCCCTGATAACAAGGACGTCCTGTTCAAACTGCCGGGGCCCGATAATTTTTATCTGCTCTTCGACCAGGCTGGCAAGCCCGTCTTTGATATTCAGGTCGTTCATCATCCGCAGCGTCCTCCGTATTACCAGCCTTGCAAGGTAACCTTCACGGACATTGGACGGGACGATGCAGTCACCGAGCATGTAAGCAAGACAGCGGGTATGGTCTACGATAGCATAGACCTTCTCAATCGGTGCGATCATGCGGTCAAGCTTGTCGGGAGGGACGTTAATCGCAGAAGCGACTTTATTTCTCAGCTGGAAAAGGTTAGCCCCAGATATATCCCCTAGGAGCCCGGCATACCTGGCATTGAGGGAAAGAATTTTTGTATACTCTGCATCATCGAGCAGGTGTTCCATTCCAGCCGCTTCCATGACCCGTGAGACCATTTCAGGGAATACGGCATCATAGATCGTCGGGGAACCCCGTGAAGCCCAGACAAAGCGCTCAAGCCCGTACCCGGTATCCACGATCCGGCTCTTCATCGGGTAATACATCTCCCCGTTCAGGTCGATCCCCGGGGCATCAGTCTTCTGCCGTCCGAGGTTCATGAAGACGAGGGTTGCGACCTCCAGGCCACCGATCAGCACCTCGACACTCGGACCTGCATTTCCTCCGCCTATCCATGGGTGTTCCTTGTAGGTGACTTTCTGCAGGTCGCCTCCAATGGATTTTATAAACTCATCACAGAGTTCAACGGTACGGTCTTTCCAGTATATTTCGGTGTCCTGGCTGTTGAATGCGTGATGGGCCATCATTTCGAACTGTGTTAAGTGCCTGCCAGACCTTCCTACAGAATCAAGGTCGTTCAACCTGATGCATGGTTGCGAAATAGTAAGCGGGTTTGCAGGTGGCGGGACGATCCCTGCGGTAACGTACGGCTGGAAATCAGCAATTGATGCAATCGTGAGGTAAATATCATCTCTCCACCGTGCAACAACCGGGTATCGCCCGATACGGGTATGCCCGTTTCTCTCGAAGAACGAGAGGTATGCCTCTCTCATCTCATCAAGGGAATGCCGCCTGAACACCGGGTTTCCAATAAAACTATACGGTTCGCAGGGTGCATCGCCGCAGATCTCACGGGAAGGGTCACGGGTCCAGAAAGCGGAACCGCACTTGGTACAGTCTTTCCTGACAAGTCCTTTCTGTTTAAAATATTCGAGCTGGTATTCTTCTTCGAGCATCTCTAGAGCACCCACGCATGATACCCTGTTGTTTTGTTAAAAACCGCTTCCATTGTCGTCCACCTGAATCAGCATACATCGGGAGTTATAGGGTGATGTTCTTTCTAATTCCGAAATTGCAGAGAACTATCCGGGTTTATGGTCACCCGGCCATTTTCCTGTCCGGTCTGTTATGTCCCATGGCTTTTTTGTTTTTTTAAAGTCCATATATAAATTCCCACGAAAAAGGAAAAGGATTTCTAATGAAGATTCGCGACACGGGAATATTTCGCCTGAATAGCTCCTGTCATGAGGGTTTAGGTCCGGTTAGAAAAGGGCATATTTTTTGAATCTGCCAGTCACGCTAAGGAGCAATCGAAAATCATCGTAAGGGCTATTACGGTATTTTTCGTTTATTTGAGTGTTTCCTGGTACCATTCGTCAACCGTTTCGAACTGGCCGGTTAGTTCCGCAATCCTTGCTGCCAGCACATGCCAGCAGGAGCCACCACGATATACCTGGGCACGGCAGGTACAGAATTGATCTTCGACCACGTATTCATCGCTGGTGCCCACGACAACAAAGAAGTCGAGGTACCTCTTTACCCGGGATTCATCGACTGCAAGGATCGCCTTCCTTCCCCTGTCCCCGTAAATCCTAATTATCTCTTCCTGCAGATCTATGGATAGCGTATGGTCCCGTTCAAGGATTTCCCAGAGGTCCTGCTCTTCCCGTTCCGGTGTACCGCTCATGGGTTTGCAATCATCTTAGGCGGGTCATCAATATAGTGCCATCCCATCCGTGTCGAAAGCATCCGCATGGCAGGTGCTTCGAGTGCGTAGTGGGTTGCCTCAATCAGGGGGAGTGGTGATTCCCTGATAACAGAGTGTTTAGCCTCGGCTGAAAGGAATGCATCAGCTCCAAGACTCCCTGCCTCATGGATTAAACTGAGATCAAACCCGCTCCCGCCGACAACAGCCAGGCGACGGACCTGCTTCAGGTTACCCCAGATCCTCAGCGGTGAATTGAGAATTTTTCCAATCCGGCCAGGTTCCAAGCGGCAGTCCCCGACAAGGCCAAGGGCCATAGGGGTGGTATTCGTGAGCCCAAGGAGGTCGGCAAGCGAGTCGTTGACTCCCTGTGGGGCGTGGTCGAAGTTTGTATGCATAACGAAAATATTCATCCCTGAAGCGAGGACCGACCTGAGTAACGGGACCAGTGGTCCCCTGACTGCCGTTACCGGGTGGAAAATGGGGGTATGATGCACGACAAGCATATCGGCATGCCCCCGGACTGCTTCTTCTACAACAGCCAAGCTTGCATCAAGAGCGCAGAAGACCCGGTTGATATCCGTGTTTCCTTCAATTATAAGGCCAATACGGCCCGTATCAAACTCTTCTGCAAGGCCGGGTGGCGCCACCGTTTCCATCCCGGAAATAAACTCGCGAATATCCATAATCCGGTTTAGGCCGGGGAGTTTAAATACTCTATATTACTGGGAGTAATATAC
>JBAXTR010000073.1:0-8767 GCA_037130095.1 Methanomicrobiales archaeon | reverse complement strand
GGCGTTGCCAACGCCTAAACCCGGGTTCGAGTCCCGGTCCGCGCACTTTTTAAAAATGGTGATCCGGGTATCTCTCCTGTTTTAACCTGTTAAACAACCAGGATTCACTTGCAACGCTATTATCCCGTACTTTTACCCGTGACGATACAAGCCCCATAAATGCACAAGGCTGACCGGCAAAAGTGTGCGGTGGGTTGAATCACCGGAAAGGAGAAATTACGGGGCCCGGTAGAAAAAGGCCCGGGTATTGTTAACCAATCCCCCCCTGGAGTGTACCGGAACCGGGGAATCAAATCCACTTCTTTCTCCGGAAGTAGGTGAGCATGCTTACCACCATGATGATCATGATAAGAAGCACTGAATAATAGCCGTATTCCCATTCGATTTCTGGCATGTTACGGAAGTTCATCCCATAGAGCCCGACGACAAATGTAAGGGGGATAAAGATGGTCGCGATAAGCGTCAGCACCTTCATGATCTCGTTCATTTTATAGCTCAGGCCTGAAAGGTAGATGTCGATCATTCCGGATACCATGTCCCGGAATGTCTCAAGGGTATCGATTACCTGTATGGTATGGTCATAGACATCACGCAGGTATATCGTGGTTGATTCTTTGATGAGCGTGGAGTCTGACCGTTCAAGGTTATTGATCACCTCGCGGAGTGGCCAGACTGATTTTCTCAGAAAAATCATGTCCTTTTTCAGCCGGTTGATTTTCTGGAGGGATTCCTGGGTCGGGTTGACTACGAGTTCCTCCTCGAGGTCCTCCACTCTTTCCTCGAGTTTTTCCATCACGACAAAATAATTATCCACGATCCCATCGATCAGCGCGTATGCAAGGTAATCAGGTCCAAACTTCCGGATCCTGCCATCTTTCCGGATCCGTTCGCGGACAGGGTCAAAGATATCCCCTATGTCCTCCTGAAAGGAGATCAAAAAATTCGACCCGATAATCATGCTGACGTGCTCGACCTTGACATCTTTTTCAGAATCAATATACGAGAGCATCTTCAGGTTCAGGTAAATATAGGACTCCAGGTCTTCCATCTTCGGGCGCTGCTCTGTATTCAGGAGATCTTCCAGGATGAGCGGGTGGATAGTGAAACATTTCCCAAGTTCTTCGAGAACATTGGTGTTTCCCAGCCCGTTGACATTTATCCAGGTTACGGTATCTGTGTCCCTGAAAGGGAAACATTCGGTGATCTGGAGTACCTGTTTTTCCTGGAAATGGGCCGCATCATAGTCGATTACCGTGATACGGACCGGGGCGTCGCCTGTCTCACCGTTGATATGAAGGGTCCCCGGTAACTGGCCGGCCCGTTTAGAGAGCTTATGCTTATGTGGTGACATTGAGGTCAGCTGAGTGTGAAGAGATAGGACGAGGAGTTGAATAAGAATGTGGTTTTGGTCACATGGTATAACTGGTAAAAGTGGTGGCAGGTTCCTGGTCCCAGGTACCATTGTTCCCAGGTGGTAGTCCTGCCGGTCATCTGGTGTTAATGTGGAATTATTTAGAAAATCTCTTAAATATTAAGTTCCATTAGCTGTAACAACAATTAATTCGCGGTTCATCCCGTTATTTACCCACATATCATGATATCCATTATCATCCCGGCATACAATGAAGGGGCAACGATACGAAGATGTCTCGAAGCCCTGTCCAACCAGACCCTCCCTAGGAGATCCTACGAGCTGATCGTTGTTGATGGGAATTCAAAAGACAATACAAGGGAGATCGCTGCGGAATATGCAGATCTTGTCTTTATCCAGGATTCGGAACGGGTTCCCGGGGCCCGGAACGATGGATTTGCCCGGGCAAGGTATGATATTGTGGCCACAACCGATGCCGACAGCATCGTTGCACATGACTGGGTTGAGCAGATCCTCCACTCATTTAAAGACCCACGCGTGGTCCTTGCATTTGGCCCCGTAACCCCGATCCAGGTCACCCCGAGAAATCGGCGATATGTTATCCTGTTTAATTCTATCATGCGTATCGGGGCTGCAACGCGGGTGTATTACTATACCCTCGGTTGTAACACTGTTTTCCGGTATGAAGCCCTTGAACAGGCCGGCATGTACAGGATCATGGACGCCGGGGATGATCTTGAAGTCGCGCGAAGGGTGCGGAAAAAGGGGAAGGTTGTATTCAATCGCAACTTAAAAGTCGGGTTTGATTTCCGCAGATATGAACAGTTCGGGTTCTGGAAAACACTGTGCGAGTGGTACTGGATTGTCCTGGCTGGCGGGATCTCCAAAAAGTTTTCCTACACACAGCGGGTATACCAGAAACCGGATCCCGGGGCATTACCGGTCAATCCCGGTCATTCCGCGAAAAGCAGTAATAAATGGCCTTATCGGGCAGGCCTGTCAACAATAACCTGCATTCCTGATAATTACAGCGTGATTGACGAAGAGAGTTAGCCGGATATCTCACGATTTCTTAGTGGGCCCGGTTAAAAGCACCCGGGCATATTGCTCATCGATGGACCAATGTTATGAGGGCCTAGATCTTTTCCTGGTTCCCGTCCTCGGTCCTCATCTCGATCTCTCTCTTAAATATGGCGAGGCCGGCAACAGCACCGAGAATGATATTCAGATAGAACGTGATAAAACGCCACAGGAGGACAAAAATTCCAATCACGCCTGTTGGGATGATTAACAAGTACAATGAAGAGGTTGACAGTTCGGTGATCCCCGAAGACCCGGGTGTGAGGGGGATCATGTTAATGATTGCAATGAGGATCTGGAAGAAAAACGACTCGATAACAGCCGGGGCGAGACCCAGCCCCATCATAATAAAGGAAGCTACCAGGAATTCCGTGACCCAGAAAAGCCCGGTAGTGATCCCACCTCCGAGCAACCCAACCCGTGCAGTCCCGGTAAACCTGACCATACTAACAAAAAGGTTATCAATTTCCCTGTCTGCGAGTTCGACGAGGGCCTGGGGTGTTGAAGACCACCAGGATAGTTTTGGGACCAGCCAGTTGACCAGTTTCATCAGTACTCGCTTTGTCATTTCAGGATACCTGATTGCAAGAACGGGTATGATGAGGAAGCTGACCATCAGGATCCAGGCAATTATTACCAGCAGGAACAACGCGGGACTGAAGGAGTTCCAGAAAAAACTGGTCATCAGCATCATGAGAATGACTCCCATGGCAGTCAGAATAACCCCGTCCAGGACACGCTCCATGATAACAACTGCGGCGGCATCCCCCAGTTTGACACCGGAACGATAGAGTTCATGTACTCTTACAGGTTCTCCACCCGCCTGACCGGGAGTGATAGTACCGGCGAGAAGCCCTGCAAGGACCATGTTTATACAGTGGGGAAGGGGGACCCGGTAGCCAAGTGACCCTGACATTACCTGGATTCGTAATCCCCAGATTATAAGGGCAATCAGGCGGAATGCGATAGCAAGGAGCAGAAAATAGATATTGAAATTAAGAATATACCAGATGGTTTCCTGGTTAAAAGTTGTTATAAAAACAATGATAATTACTGTCAGACTGAAGAGGATCGAGAGCGCAAACCAGCTCCGGGATGATAGTTTCACTTCAAAGCTCCCCAATTCAACGATTCCAGATGATTCACTTTATTGTTATGATGTTTTTAGGTTGTAATGTTTTGGATTTACCATGCTGACGAAGGCGAATATTAAACGGCTGAAGCGGGAAAACTTAACAACACTGCAAAGCAATGTCCCGGTCTCCAGGAACAATTCCTGAATTCCCATATTCTCCTTTCTCCATCCCGTGGAAGAATCGCAATTTACCCTTCCCTGTTAACAGCTGGTATCCGGTACCCCCCGTCAGGAACACGGATCTCGAACCGTGCACCCTTTCCATCGGTGCCGGTCTCCCTGATAGTCATGCCACTGATACAGAGAATTTCACTGACGAGGAATAATCCATACCCGGTATTTTTTCCAAAACCCCGTTCAAAAATTTTTTCTTTTTCATCTCCGGCGATGCCAGCACCGTTATCTTCCCATATAATCGTCATATCTCCCCCTGATTTGGAATACGACACCCTGATTTCGGTTACATGCTGTCCATGCCTGACTGAGTTATCGAGGAGATTTGAAAAGACCTTTTCCAGCATCGGGTCTGCAAATACCTCTATTCCATTGACAGATGCGTTAAATGAGACAGGTTCAGGGACGTGTAAAAGGTGCATGATCCTGCCCAGGTCCTGCCATTGTGGTTCGTGGGTACCAAGGTCCTGGTATACCCGTGTGAACTCGATCTGGGACCGGATAGACTTTGTTGCCGCTTCCAGTTTTTCAATAATGCCACCCATGTCCGGATTGGTGGATTTTTTTCTTGCGATTGCAAGGTGACCGAGGATAACTGTGACCTTGTTGAGGATATCGTGCCGAGTGATTCCCGTGAGGAGGTTAAGCTGACGGTTTGCCTGCCGGAGTGCATATTCTGATTTTCTGCGTTCCGTAACCTCACGGTCAATACCCCTGTACCCGGCGAAGGTCCCGTCAGTACGGAAGACAGGTTTTGCATGACTTTCCAGTTCCACGGTGTGCCCGTCCCTGTGGACCCAGGGGGTTGTAAAAATGACAACGCTCTCGCTTTTCCTGGCCGAATGGGAGAATATCTCCCGGTTTGCCGCGATGCCCTCTGCCCTGATCATGTCAAACGGCGTGCGACCGATCAGGTATTCAGGGGGATATCCAAGAATAGTCTCAACCTGGGGACTGACATATAAAAAGCGGGATAATTCGTCGGTCTGCCAGACAATATCTGGTGTGTTAACGATAAGGTCCCTGATTTTCTCTTCACTCGCGCGTAATTCTCTTTCTGCCAGTTTTGCATCAGTAATATCATGGATAGTAACCAGGTCGGCCCAGTTCCCCTGGTAACTGATCCGTAACCCCTCAGCTACAACCCACCGCGGGTCTCCATCCGGGGTGTTTAGCTGGTATTCGGCAATATAGGGGAGTTCTCCTTCAGATATCGCCTTAAGGTCCAAAAACGCCTTTTCATGGGAACCCTGGTCGAGGAACATCGAAATATTAGCACCGGGGGACAGGTCCCCGGGTTTCATCCCTGCCATACGGAAGGTCGATGGGTTTGCGAAGAGAATAGTACCATCAAATGCCACAATAATCACCGCATCCTGCATCTGTTCAACCAGTGTCCGGAAACGTTCCTCACTTTCCATCAGGGCTTCATTTGCCCGTTTCCGGTTGCTGATATCATGGGCAATACCCCGAAATCCGGTAATTAACCCGTTTTCGTTCCTGATCGGTGCGGACCGGATCTCAATGTAATGCACGGTGCCATCGTGATGATATGCAGGGACCTCCAGGACATTTATCCGCTCGCCGTTCTGCATATGCGACAGAAATATTTCTCTTATTTTTGGAGTAAATTCCGGGGGAATGAGGGAAAAAAATGATTTTCCTACTACTTCATCGGGCGAAAACCCAAGGATATCAACACTCTGTGGGCTTAGATACGTGAAGGTTGCGCTGGTATCAATTTCCCATATAGTATCCGGTGATGTTTCAACAAGGGACCTGAATTTTGCCTCGCTTTCACTGAGATTATCTTCTTTGCGCCTGCTGTCCGTGATATCCCGGGCTATTCCCAATATATCGAACGGCTTCCCATCCCGGTACCTGGTCCTGCTGTTTATTTCATAGGGTATAATTTTCCCGTCTTTTGACCTGATACCGATCTCATACCGTGAAGCAGCAATCTCATTTTCCTCTTTGCGGGACATTTCCCTTATCGCAACCTCAAAAGAAGCGGGAGTGATGTATTGCCTGAGGTTCTTTCCGATGACCTCCTCTGGCAGGTAACCGAGAAGCGGTGTGAGGGCCGGACTGATAGACGTGATTATACCCCTGAAATCCAGAGTATAGATGATGTCTGTGGAATGCTCCACAAGGTCCCGGTATTTCTGCTCACTTTCCTTGATTGCTTTTTGTGCAATATTCCTGGCGGTAACATCCCGGAGGATACCTTCCACCCCGGCTATTTTCCCGTCATCACCGTAATAATAATGGCTGTTGGTCTCGACGTCTACAAACGAGCCGTCTGCTTTCTTTAACGTGACCTGGTAATTGCTGACAGAACCTGATGGGGTTATTTCCTGGAAAAATTTCCTGCGTTCTTCGGGGTCCTTGTAGAAGGTTCCGGCAATATCTGCACCATACATCTCCTCTGTGGAACTGTACCCGAGGAGACGGACCAGTGAAGGACTGGCAAAAATAAGGCCGTCACGAATATCGCTGCGGTACAGGCAGTCCTGTATGTTTTCTACCACAGCCCGGTAGTCACGCTCGCTTTTTTTAAGGGATTCTTCTGCTTTCTTACGTTCGGTGATATCATGAATTACACCGAATACCATATTTCTCACGGGGTCATATTCTGCGAGCGAGTGGATATCCAGTAATTTTTCGTCAGTCAGTCTCTGGATTTTGAATTCGACATTATAGGGCTCGCCTTTTTCGATTAGCCCCTTCAGGGCATTATTGAGTAATGCGCGATATTCCGGGAGAGGGACTTCCTGTATATCGGAAAGTGACAAATTACGGTCTCCAAGACCATAAATCGTCCTTGCCCCGATTGACGCAGTCACGGTCTTCGAATCAGGATATATCTCCCAGTTGCCAAATCCTGCAACCGTTTCAGCCCGCTGGAGGCGTGCTTCATTCAGCCGAAGTGCTCCTTCCGCTTTCTTCCTGAGTATTGCCTGCCGGATTTTATGAGCGAGTTCTGCAAACTGGGCCCCTGGTTCCCCGCCTTTCTGGATGTAGAAATCTGCACCATTATTGATGGCATCAATTACCACGTCCTCCCGTCCCTTACCGGTAAAAAGGATAAATGGGATGTCGCCATAACCCGATCGGATTATTTTCAGAAATTCGATACCATCCATACCTGGCATCTGGTAGTCGGAAATAATGGCATCGAACACATGGGTTTTAAGAAGGTCAAGGGCTCTGGTGGCGGAAGTTGTGGTCTCAATGGCGAAATCGCCGGATTCCTCCAGGAAAGTTTTGCATATTTCAAGGAGGTCTGCTTCATCGTCAACGTACAGAACCGAATATATTTTAAAAACCGCCTGAACCTCTGACTACAACGTTACTATTGAACTACTATTAAATGTCTGATTTATTTTTCACAGGTTACTGGGTTAGGGCCAGTGCCGATATTATGATAGTATCGATGAAACCTGAAATGGCGTCTAAAAACTCAGCACTGGCGAAATTTCGCTTTAATCCGGTGCAATAATTTCCAGGGCCGGAGATAAACAAAGGAAATACCCCATTCAATAATCCCTTGATTTTACATCCCCCTGCCAGATCCTCCATGAATCCCGACAGCAGTAATACACCCGTTGTTACCTGTCTGCAACAGAATCATTTTCCATGTGTAATTCCTGCAGTTTATTCATCCTCAACAACCATGTAGATTTAAGAGGAACTGAAATGGCGGAATCCTGGCGGGATGCAGTGGAAATTGCACGGAAAGAGGGTAAAGAGCATGTGTATCACGATTTCGATAAGAAGACGTATGGTACGTGCATGAAAAATGAAAGGCCCGGTCATTTTTTAACCGGGTGTTATATCGAGCACCTCTGTATATGCATGTCAGCGTCGTTGAGCCCGGAAGAACTGGAGCAGAAAGAAAAAGCATTCTTATCTGAAAACCCGGACTGGTTAACCAGCTGAACTTTTACTGGCAGATGGTAACAGGGCCGGGCAGGACCATAGGAAATTTTTCCCGTCCCGAATTGTCAATCATACGATCAGGCACCTTCTGCATTATGACCTTTCTTCTATATCCTGTATATATGGCGGGTCACTCTGATATTTCCGGTTGCGAGAGCACATGATGCCAGGGTGATCCGGGAGCCCTCGAGTTGTCTTATTCTTATTATCCGGGCGACAGGGATGACCCTGTTACGTAATCGTCCTCCCGGGTAAGGAATTCAAATGCTTTGGAAATAGCCTGGCTTTTGAATTTTAAAAAAAGTGGAGGCGGTTATTTTTCCCGGCACATGAAAGCAGCCACAATTGCGCCGATCCCGAGGATAATACCGAATATTCCGAGTACATACGGCAACAATAACGCACCGATGAGTGGGTTTGCAAGGAGGATAATACCAAAGATAACGCCGAGTACACCGAGGATTATCTCACCCCATCCCCCGCCACGAATCCCATGGGCAATAGTAATTCCCCCGATGATCAGCCCCCAGACACCGATGAAGATGATCAGCAGGGAGGGTAGCAGGATCGTACTGTAGTACGGGTAAATCATGATCAGGATACCGGCTATAATACCGAGCAGTCCGACCACGATTTTCCAGGCCATGTTTGTCTTGTCGACCGCCAGGCTGATCAGGGCAAAGAGACCGCTGATAAACCAGTATGCACCAACGAAGACGACGAGAACAAAAAGGGTCTGGTACGGGAATGCGAGGAATGAACACCCAAGGACCAGGGCAACAATACCCTGGATGAGCACCAGCCACCAGGGAAGCAGTGCACCATTTGGCAGCATGCAGCTTGAAGATTGTGTTTCAGCCATAATTTCACCTAATATAAAGGCTGATTTGTAACAGGGATATTTATATCATTCCTTGCTGTACCGGGAAATACCGTAAAAAATTGAGATTATCCTGACTAACAAGATTCTTTTTGATAAATTAGATCCACAATATCCATTTTTTTGGCTCTGTAGAAATCCTGTAGATAATAAAAAAGTTAACAGAACAGCTTAGACAGGAGGG
>JBAXTR010000072.1:0-9034 GCA_037130095.1 Methanomicrobiales archaeon | reverse complement strand
GCCCACATTTTTACGGGCGATACGTGTCAGATTTCACTACCACCTTCATTTCATCTAATTGGTTAGATAAATGCGATCATTAAATCTTTTAAAAATATTTTTACAAAAATGAATTATTATTTCCCCTTATTACACGGGAGCCGGCCAGATTATTTTTCACCGTTTTTCTTCCATCTCTGCCAGACCTGTTCCCTGTAAACCGGGCCTGAATTATAGGTGCAGAAGGGTATAAGTGTTCCATCGGGGGTCGCGTAGTGGATACAGCACCTCTGGACCCTGCAGATATCATAGTTATACCGGTCCATGAAATGCATGGTGCCTATGAAAAGGGCATTCCAGTGGAACTCTCTCAGGGAATCGAAATTCTGTAATAGCAGGGCTTTCCCGAGGAGTTTCCAGAAATCAATTGCACTCCCCTGTTCTCCTTTCTTAACGGAGTCATGAAGTGCCTTGACTCCCTCAATCAGGGTCTTGTACTTGCTCAGAGACCCGCCTTTTTTCAGTTTTTCTGCCATGTCTTCGACAGATTCGAAGAATTTGTCAACATCAATCATCCGGTTTATAGGGACAAGACCTTCCTTCGTTACAAATACATAGGTTGCAGCCCCGCAATGCTGGTGGGCGGTGAAGCGAATCTGGGGTTTCCCGCCATAGGCTTCAACAAGTTCTGATATCGGCAGCACACAGGGAATCGGGTAAAAATCGGATTTCCTGATGACACCATCCGTCTGTGCCTCAACGGCCGCCGATATGTCAGGCACCGTGATCCGCTCTCTTTTGATATCGTCCTCGCTTGCTGCACCGGTGAATGCAATCGGTTGGAAATTTACACCACGGATAACAGAAATATGGTCGGCTGCATACCGGATGATATCCCCGATCTGGTGGTCGTTCCGGCCACGGATTATGGTTGGGACAAGCACGATACCGAGACCGACTTTCATGCAGTTAGCAACAGCTTTTTCATCAATGGCAAGGTTCGGGTTGGTATCACGGGTCACACCGTCAAAATGGAGATAAACAGTAGAAAGCCCTGCATCTTTCAGTTTCTGGACGTATGCAACATCTTTTGCCAGTTTAATACCGTTCGAAGCCACCTGCACCTGTGGGAACCCGAGTTCCTTCGCCTTCCTGATAATTTCAGGCAGGTCTTCACGCATGGTGGGTTCGCCACCCGAGAACTGCACTGCAGGTGTCGGGACGGGTTTTTCATCCCGCAGGAGCTTGAGCATGTCCGTTATCTGTTCAAACGTGGGCTCGTAAACAAATCCACATGCACGTGCATTTGCAAAACAGAAGTCACAATTTAAATTACAACGATTTGTAAGGTCGATATTCGCAAGAAGTGTGGCAGACTTATGGTTGCTGCAGAGCCCACACTGTGTCGGGCAGGTCTCTTGTGAACCTTCCCGCTGCGGATTTTCAACACCTGACCCGATATTCTCATATTTTTCGAACCTGCGGTACATATCCACGTCAGACCAGTAGAGATCACGGAATGATCCATGCTCCCGACATGAACGGCGTATCCATACCCCGCCATCTTCCTCCACGATTTCCGCTTTAATCACGGTATTGCAGACAGGGCACAGGCTCTTAGTCTTTTTGATCAGCATAATACTCCAACCGATGTATCCCTAGAGGAATTTCTCCCTTAGATACCTTAATGTTTATATCTGCTCTTTATTTTAGGTATTGGGGTGCTCCAATTATTAGTATTGAAACAATAATAATTGCATTGGTATCCGCTCTTTGGATAATGCTGCCAGCGTATATTCCCAACTCTTCGGCAGCCGCATTCGGGGGGGGCGCACCCATAGACGGAGGAAGGAATTTCCGTGACGGCCGGAGGCTCTTCGGCAGCGGAAAGACGTGGAGAGGGCTGATTCTGGGGATTGCATGCGGTGTTATCACAGGGGCAGTCCAGATTCTGCTCCAGTCATATTTTCACTGGGATTTTTTTCCCGTTCTCACGATGCTTGCAGTCTTCCTCCTTGCAACGGGAGCATTACTGGGAGACCTGGCAAAGAGCTTTTTCAAGCGCCGTCTTGGGAAAAATTCAGGGGACCCGTGGCTAATTGCAGACCAGTATGACCTGGTCGCAGGAGCCTTCCTGCTGACTGCCCTGTTCGACCCGCAATGGTTCTTTTCCGAAATGACCTTACCAATAGTAATCATAATCCTGATTATCACCCCCCTGCTTCACCGGGCTACCAATATTATCGGGTATCTTGCCGGTGTAAAGGAAGTACCATGGTGACACGATGTGGAACAGAGTAAATTGCCGGGTAGTTACATGGTAAACCAGATAGCCGACGCACTTATCCGCCACGGTGCGATTGAATACGGTCATTTTGTTCTTGCATCCGGCGCAACAAGCTCGTATTACCTCGATGTCAAGTCTGCAATGACAGACCCTGCACTGCTGGAGCTTGTCTGCAGGGAAATCGCAGAAAGATTCCCGTCAGATATCGTTGCAGGAGTCGCTGTGGGTGGGGTTCCACTCGCTGTTGGTGTATCCCTTGCAGGTAAACGCCCATATGCAATTATCAGGAGTTCCGAAAAAGATCACGGAAAACGTGGCCGCCTGATTGGGGATGTCAAAGGAAAAGATGTTATTCTTGTTGAGGATGTTACAACATCCGGCGGATCGGCATTATATGGTATCACAGCACTCCGTGATGCCGGTGCAAGTATCAGTGTTGTTGTAACCGTGGTCGACCGTGAACAGGGTGCCAGCGATGCACTTACCGGGGCTGGCGTGACACTTCACGCACTTGTTAAAGCAAGCGAGATAACCAGAGAGTAACCAGTTATTATAGACGGTTGGTCTGATACATGACAATGAAGATCCTGGTTGTAGGGGGAGGGGGCAGGGAGCACGCTATAGCGAGCGTCCTCTCCCGCAACAGCGAAGTAGAGCTGTTTTCCGTAATGGCAAAGAAAAACCCGGGTATCTGGTCTGTTTCAAAACGGGTCCTTGTCGAGCAGGAAACGAATGTTAAAAGGATTGCGGAATTCGCATCAAGTATCGGGGTACAATGTGCAATTATAGGGCCGGAAGCCCCCCTGCAGGCTGGAATTGCCGATGAACTTGAGGCCCGGCAGATAGCATGCGTTGGCCCGACGCGGGAAGCTGCCCGCCTGGAGACAGACAAAGGATTCTGCAGGATGATGATGGACCGTCATGGCGTGGCAGGTTGCCCAAAATACCGTGTTTTCCAGGACCAGGAAGATGCCGTGTCTTTTATTTCGCAATACCCCGGGGATCTCGCTATCAAACCGATCGGCCTCACCGGCGGAAAGGGCGTACGTATCATGGGGGAGCACGTGGACCGGAACGGCGCAATCGAGTATGCAAAACAACTGGAAGGCCAAGTAGTGGTAGAGGAGCGCCTCGTTGGTGAAGAGTTTACCCTCCAGGCATTTGTCGATGGAACTCACCTGATACCGATGCCACTCGTCCAGGACCATAAACGTGCATTCGAAGGTGACCAGGGGCCGAACACCGGAGGCATGGGTTCGTATAGCATGCCTGACCACTCGTTACCATTTGTTACCCACTCAGACAGGGAAAAAGCACTCCGCATCATGAAGGACGTGGTAGCGGTGATGGCAAAAACCGGGCAGCCGTACCGTGGAATACTCTATGGCCAGTTTATGAATACGAAAAACGGCCCTATGGTAATTGAGTTCAATGCCAGGTTTGGTGACCCCGAAGCAATGAATGTCCTGTCACTCCTTGAATCAGACCTGGCTGAGATCATGATAAGGATCACGGAAGGGACACTCTCCCAGGGCTCTGTTAAATTTTCCCGTGAGGCGACGGTCTGCAAGTACCTTGTGCCGGAAGGGTACCCCGATACCCCTCGTACCGGCAGACCCCTGACATTCGGGGATTATGGCAATGCACTGCTTTTTTATGCCAATGTAGAAATAATGAACGGAGAACTCCTGACCCAGACTTCACGGAGCCTTGCATTTGTAGGACGGGCTGACACGCTCGCCGAAGCAGAGAGAATAGCAGAATCAGCTGCCTCGTCGGTTGGCGGGGACGTTAGCCACCGGCGCGATATCGGGACGGAAGCGTTGTTACAGAAGAGAATTGAACATATGAAGGAGATACGATGAAAAAAGACCTTCTTTCGCTTCTTGATATTTCCGAAGAGGAATTACAGAAGATACTCGCAGAAGCGAAACACCTCAAGAAAATGAAAAGCACGGGGACCCCTCATGAGCTGCTGAAAAGAAAGGCCCTCGCGATGATATTTGAGAAACCTTCCACGAGGACAAGGCTTTCATTTGAGGTAGGTATGCATGATCTTGGCGGGCATGCCCTTTACCTTAATTCCCAGGACCTCCAGATTGGCCGTGGTGAAGAGATCAGGGATACGGCACGGGTGGCATCACGGTATGTCTCCGGGCTGATGATAAGGGCATATAAACACCAGACTATCACAGATTTTGCCAGATATTCAACAGTCCCTGTCATTAACGGGTTATCAGACAGGGAACACCCCTGCCAGCTTCTCGCTGACATCCTTACGATCTGGGAACATTTTGGATCGACGATAGATGTAAAGGTTGCGTGGGTGGGTGACGGGAATAATGTCTGTAATTCGCTTGTGTTATCATCCGCAATAACCGGAATGATTGTCAACATCGCAAGTCCGGCCGGTTTCTTACCCAGGGACGAGGTTGTAGAAAGGGCAAGAGAACTTGGTGGACGCGTGGAGGTAATGCACGATCCGGTCGAAGCAGTCCGGGATGCGGACGTTGTTGTAACAGACACCTGGGTTTCGATGGGTGAAGAGGCGCGATATGATGTCCGGATAAAGGCATTCCAGGGCTATACCGTGGATAGTAAATTGCTAAAACACACCTCACCTGATGCAATTGTCATGCATTGTCTTCCCGCGCACCGTGGCCATGAGATAACGGATGAGGTCATCGAGGGACCGCAAAGTGTGGTCTGGGATGAAGCAGAAAACCGTTTACACGCCCAGAAAGCCCTATTAGTCAAGATGCTGGGGGATCATAGAGAGTGAAAATCGCCAAACCGGATTTTTTAGAATCCATATCATATAGAATTTTTTTTAGTATACAATTTTTTATCACTTTTACCTTTCTAAACCGTATCTCACGAATTACACGATTTCCTGAACATATCCAGGCGCAGCAGGGGGGATATAGGATAACCAGAAAACTTGATAAAACTGGTCTGAATTTCAGAAAAAGTTTAAAATTATTGATAAATTCGTATTGAGGGGTCGGGTAGCCCCGCAAACTTTTATATGTTTTTGACAGAACCAGTTAATTAACCTCAATCCGGAATTGCCTGACCAGATTAGCAGGAACATGTGGGATATTGTGCTGAATTCTGCATTAATAACCCTTCAGACTGTTATAACACCAGGGCCAGCACGAAATTAAACCAGTTAAGGTCCCCTTGAAAAAAAGACAGGATGTGAAAAAAACCTGATCACCAGCCAGCAGGAAAATCCCGGGTTGAGTATAAATTTTGAGAAGGTACTCTGGCCCGGCGATGCCCAAGTCCAACGGGTACTTCGAAGTGAAAATACTACCGGGCTCATCTCTCTTCTCGGGTACCCTGACCAGGACATCCAGAGAAAATCTTCTGACCGGCTGGCAGATATTGGTGAACCTGCGGTACCACTCCTGGTTAAATCATTAAAACACAGGAAAATGATTGTCAGGCTGGGGGCGGTGGAAGCACTGGGCAGGATAAAGTCCCCCCAGGCAGTCCTCCCCCTGATCGAACTACTCAGGAACGATAAGAGCAACGAAGTAAGGTGGGCTTCCGTATATTCGCTGGCATCAATCGGTGAAGATTCCGCGATCCTGCCGATTGTCATTGCACTGAGAGACCCGGATAAATATGTACGGTACGGGGCAGCAACGGCCCTTGACACGTTCGGGTGGGAACCCCCGGAAACTCCGATGCTGGCATATTATTACATAGCCAGGCAGGAATGGGATAAAATCCCGCCACTTGGAGAGCAGGCCAATGCCCCGTTGCTCTGGGCGTTAAAAGACCAGGACCCGAGAGTCAGGGCTGCAACAGTGGATTCACTTGGAGAACTCCATACTCCGGCTTCAAGGGGTGCCTGCAGTATCGCATTACGCGACCCGGACCCGTTAGTGCGAAAGCATGCAGCCCTTGCGTTTCCGAAATGCGGAATCCCACTTACGATCCTCCCGATGGGCCTATCCAGGCGCCCAAGGACAAAACCAAGCCCATATATCGCTGCTCTCCTGAACCTTATGTTTCTTGGCATCGGATACAACTACCTGGGCTACTGGTTTGGGTTCCTCTTATTCCAGGTCTTTATTACGATCAACCTGATGACAATTGCAGTTACAGGCAGCCATCTCCCGCTCCTGGTGATCCCCCTGATCTCCGTGCCATACTCGATACTATTTGCTATTCACGCCTGGTACCTCGGTAACAAAATCCCTGACCTGTGATATCATGAATACCGTTTGTTCCAATTCTCCCGGAAAAAAGTCCAAGGTCCCTGCCAGACATACATCTGGTGGAGGACATGACGAAATAGACAGTTGTTCCGCTGCTACCCTGAACCAGGAGGTGGTATAAATGAATATACTGAACATATTCCGCCCGGAGCCACCCGATATCGAACATCTGAAACAGCATAAAGATATCCACGGCCTTATCCGGGCACTTATGTATAAAGACCTCGATATCCAGTGGCGGGCCGCCGAAGCCCTTGGTGAGATGGGGCCTGATGGAAAGAACCACCTTCTTCTTGCATTACAGTCAAGGAACAAGCATGTCAGGCTCGGGGTCATGGAAGCACTTGGGGAGATAAGGGCAACCGAAGCGGTACAACCCCTGATGGATGCACTTTGTGATCCGGACAACGAGGTCAGGTGGGAAGCAGCACTTGCGCTTGGTGAAATCGGTGATGAACGGGCTATACCCTCACTCGTTGAAGGTTTAAAAGACCGTGACCGTTTTGTGAGGTACGGTGCCTCGGTTGCCCTGGACAAATTCCAGTGGCAGCCGGATACTGCTACCCTCCACGCGTACCGGCACCTTGGGAAACAGGAATGGAAGGAGATGGTGGCAATCGGAGAGCCAGCAATTGAACCTCTTAGCGTTGCCCTGAAGGACCCTGATAGTGAAATCCGGGAGAAAGCGGTACGGGCACTTGGAGCTATCGGGTCAGATAAGGCCATCCCCGTAGTATACCGGTCGCTAAGTGATACAAGTGATAATGTCCGCTGGAATGCTGTAAAGGCTGCACCACGGGTCGGCCTCTCTCTTGCATATCTCCCACGCGGCCTCTCATTGAGGCCACGGCTCAGGAAAAACCCGTTCATTGCCGGGTTCCTGAATTTTGTCCTCCCTGGAATGGGGTATTTCTACCTTGGGAAATGGTGGGGAATCATCATATTCCAGATCGACGTGTATGCCACAACACTGATGTTTACATCGAATGGTGAATTCACCACGTACGGTCTCAATTACCCGGTATATTTAATCCTCGCGGCCCATGCATGGTACATGGCAAGCAAAATGCCGGACCTTTGAATAGAACTATTAGGGCAGATGGGAAAATACATTCCTTGATGGATAACCTCTATTTTTTAGAAAATACCCGGAACAGGTCGATTTATCTGATAAAATCAGGGAACGATATCGTCCGAAAAATTACCAGGAAACGGGGAAATACTCCTTATTCATCTGGTGTTTCCGAAATTTTCAGATCTGTGGCAACGGCGTCTTTTTCATCTTTGATACGAAGTTCCCGGCGGAAAATATTGAGGCTTGCCACAATGCCTACAGCGATATTGAAATAGAAGAGGAGCACCCGCCAGAGAAGGACGAAAAGCCCGAGAACAGAAGCCGGCACAATCAGGGCGTAGAGTGAAGTCGCCGATAGTTCGGCAATTCCTGAAGAACCGGGTGTCAGCGGGATCATCATCACGATTGCGATAATCAACTGGAACAGGTAGGACTCGGCAATAAACGGGGGCTGTCCAAGTGATAGAAGGAGAAGCGAAGCTACGAAAAACTCGGATGCCCAGAATAACGTGGTAAACACGGTACCGTAAATGAGTCCTTTCCGGCCGCTCGTGGTAAAACGGTGCAGGCTTGCAAAGAAATTGTCCATTTCAACATCTGCGTAGCTCGTAATTTTATGCATGGTCTTTCCCTTCCAGCGGGTGCCGGCCCACTTGATCAAACGGGTCAGCAACACCTTCACGCGCTCTGGTCTCCTCGCCGAATAGAAGAGAAGGAGGATCAGGCCGATCATTACTGCAAGGCCGAGGAACATTCCAATAATCAGGGCGATATTCAGGCCTCTCCAGATACTTTCGAGGAGAACCATGGCCAACACACCCATGATGACCAGGACGACACCATCAAGTACCCGTTCCATGAGTACAACCGCTGTCGCATCGCCAATTTTTACATCAGCACGGTATAATTCATGTATCCTGACGGGCTCCCCGCCCGCCTGCCCCGGAGTAATTGCACCGGCAAGGAGATTTGCGACAACGAGGTTGAAGCAGTGCGAAAATTTTACGTTATACCCTAATGATGCCGACATGGTCCTGATACGCAATGCCCAGAATAATAGCGAAGCCACGCGTAACAGTAGTGCAAGCAATAGGAACCCGATATTGAGTTTAAGGATAGTCAGGAGAGTATTTTGATCAAATGTTGTGGCAAGGACTATCAGCAGTACTACGGTTGAAAATGCGACTGATATCCAGATCCATCGTGCTTGCGATTTATCCATGCCTGGTTAACCCTCCAAAAAAATCTAAATTTACATCTCGATACGGGTTACCACTCCATGGATCTTATGGGAGGGGAGTTTATAAAACTGTACAAACGATGGCGAAAGGCGTTTAATTGCCGAAAATATTTTCCATACAAGATTATCCGTGACGATCTCTTCAAGCCCGTAAAATATTGTTTTCTCCCTGATTTCGGCATCCCGGAGTATTTTTGTCATATTGATGATCTCCATGTAAC
>JBAXTR010000071.1:0-9063 GCA_037130095.1 Methanomicrobiales archaeon | reverse complement strand
GAGTCGGCAGTGATGCAGCAGCAGCACTTGTAAAGAAGACTGAAAAATATATTGCGCACCTCACCAAAGAGGCAAACAAGCTTGCGATTCACGCAGGAAGGAAGACGCTGAAAGAAGAAGATATTGAGATGGCTGCAAAGTCATCCTGATATCTTTTTATCTCAAACCAATCCACACTTCTTCAGTTATTCAGGTTGTTATTATTCTATTGTTAGTGTAACAGCAATTTCCCGTTGGTATTCCAGTTTCCGCTTAAAATTTTGGGTACTATTGTATTCCCTTGTGATCCGGTGGTTTTTCCCTGAATTTCTCCATTGCAGGTGAAAGGAAAAACCTCCATTTACTCGCTGCGGACTGCAATGAGTGGTGTGAAGGCGGGCCCTGAGACCCTGGTATTGATGTCGGTGCAGACCTGGAACGACTTTTTTGTCATGTCTGAACAGGTAAGTTCATTCGTAACCGAGAATTTACCTGGATGGCACGAGTGGATCTTTTTACCGTCATAGTAAAGGAAAAGGCCCTTTCCAGCAGCCAATACGCCATTTCCTGATGATTTGAGGTCAAAAATTGCTGATTCAAGGAACAATGGTTCCATCTTATTGCCGGAGACGCAATACAATCCCCAGAAATCAAGAGAACGATGACAAAACCCGGCCGATACAACCTGGTCGCCATTTCTGAAAGGGTCAGGCACGATACCTGTAACCGGCTGGCGGCCATCAATGGTCACCACGCCCCCGGAATCCCCGTTAATCATTTTCAATCCTCCCGGCAGCTCTGCCCTGTTAAAACCAACATAAAACGAATTGTTGGGTCCTGTCGATATTGAGACCTGTATCGCATCGAAAATCCATTCCCGCAGTGGTATGACTATCCACTCATCGGAATCAAGTGAAAACCTGTAGAGGTTAAATGGTGATAATCCAACGATTTCCTCCTCACTGATAATCATGCGGTAGGCCATTTTATCCAACGGGATCCTTCCCAATCCCGGGGTGGTAACCCGTGGAGGTGGTGTCCGGGTATTATCTTTCGATAAACCGGAAAACGGGATTTCTGTCAGAAATTCCCAGTTTCCAGAGGTATTGACCCAGATATCTCCTTTTTTCCTTGGCAGCGAGTACCCTTCCATCGGGCAGGAGAAAAAAGTCATCAAGGGCGCTTGAAAAGGGTGGGTTTTCTTTATGAAACTTCCTGTTCTCAAGGTCAAATGAATACAGGGTTCGGTTGAAATGGTGCAGCCACAGGGTGGTGCGACTGAGCTCAATCCGCTGCAGGAGGTGCCCGGGATTTTCCATGGAGTCCTCCGGTTTCCGCACAATGCCTATGCGCCTGGGTCCGGAATGCAACCGTGAATGTATCATTTCCTTCGTCATCATTTTTGCAGTACCTGCAGGGAAACCGGTGACAATGATTTGTCTTTTTGGGAATATTCAAAAATTTTTGCGACGTGGATCTGCCCGTTGATGATCCGCTGCACTTCGCGCCAGCTCACCACATAAATCCTGCCATGAATGGTAGACACGAAGTCCTTTTTCTTATCCTCGCGCACTGGGGAGAGCCATGCGCATCCCTCCTCCTCACCCGTGTCAGTTACGAGTCCGGCTGACTGCCCTGATGAGAGCAGGAGATAATCAGATTTCATCAGGTAAAACAGCCCGCCATTGATTTCGAGAACGATGCTTTCGCCACTCCTTTTCATAGTCCCGGCTCTTGTGTAGGAATCAGGGATGCACTTCATCATCACTCTCACCATGAGGAATTATAATCCGGCATTGCACTAAAATATGGCGTCAGACACGGATTTTACACAAAATCCAGGCATTACAGAGAATATAAAAAATATAATGGGACGGACCGGAAGCTCTTCAGTTGTCTGGGTGGAATCAAAGAAAATTAGCCATCTGAAAATTAAAAAGGGTGAGAAACTGCACCATTTTTCAGGTGATGACAAGATATGCAATTAGTGACAGAAGGAATGCAAGCAGCAGCAGGGCGATACTGACCGGTGCAATGAGAGAGAGCATGGCATTTATGGTGCTGGCAAGTTGTGCGATACGCTGCGATCCGAATATGACAATTTTTTCACATTCCACCGTGCTTCCGGCCACATCTGCATCTGCCATGTCCGCCAGTGCCTCTTTCAGTCCCTTCTCAACAAGGGGTACCAGTGACCCGACCGGGACATGGAGACCTACCGGATTATTCCCTGATATCGTATTTACAACATGGGAGTCTGTTGTCATCACTTCAAGCTCGTCCACGAGCCTCGTTAAACTGGCCTGGATTACTTCCCTTACCCCCTCCTGCATGTTATTGCCATCAAATAACACGTAAGCAGTGGTCTGGCCACCTGCCGATACGACAAGTACCTGGATACCCTGGTCTCCAAACCCTTCCTCACGGGAGTACGGGACCGCTACGTGGGCCACACCAATTCTCAAAGGGTGGGATTCCATCTCTGAATAGTGCCTGAACGCTTCTTTGCTGGCGTTCATATATTCCCTGGCAATTGCGGTAGCCGGATGAACCGGTGTCATATCTTTTATACTGCAGTTATGAGCATCAACGAAAAGGATATCCGGGCTGACTCGGTGCCCTTCAGCCATTATTGTCATGCCGATATTGAAATCCAGGTCCTCTGTCCTTAATGGTGAACGGGTACTGACAATGAGGAGAGCATCACCAAACCGTTGCACGAGCAGGGAAACAGACCCTGACCTGATACGTTCTGACCTGCTAGCGGTATGGAAGAATGTAAGGTCATTCATCGGGCCCCGGACTGCAGTGATTATTTTACCGATCTCTTTCTCCGAAACCAGGTTGAAGTCGTGGGTGGCGCATCCATGGGGGACCATTACTATGCCATCGAATGCCTCCTGTAGGCAGCGGGGGATGTTCCCGCCACCGATATCTCCCATCGGGCCGGGGTGGACATTCGGGACGGTAAAAATCACGGGGATTTTCCCGTTTTTCCTGAAAAAAAGGCTTACCTGGGGAACATACACTTCTTCTCCAATCTCGCGGAAGAAGTCCTCCATACCTTTCGATCCATCGGTAAGGTGTGCGATAAACGCATTGAGAAACGAGAGCACCCTGATATTAAAAGCACGCTGGAGTGGTCGTTCAATCAGCCAGAGGAGCAGGATAAACATCAGGACAAACACAATCCCTAGCACAATAGCGAGTGTCAGGAACGGGGGAGGAAAAAGGAGGGTTCCAAGAATGATCGCGGTTGCAGTCTGGAACAGGGCCGGGGGGAGCATATGGGCAGTCCGGTAATCTGATATTGCCACCAGTACCATCAGCCTGATCCCGCCGATAAAACCCAGGGAAATTGCAAAGAAAAGTGGTATCAGGCTTACGGAAAAGATCAGTGCTGAAAGGGTGATAATTACCGAAAATATTGCACACGCTAGTGCAAGAAGCCCCGACCTGTTCCAGGTCATCTGTTTTCCCGAGAAGTCAATGTATGGTTTCGTGAAGAGAAATGCAACAATCGCAGGGATAGTAAACCCCAGTGACCCTAAAAAGAACAAACCCCCGTAAATCCGGATGCTGGCCCCGTCGATGACGAAACCCAGGATTATCACTATCAGGAGTGAGACTGGCCATGAAGGTGCATTAAAGAGGTACCTGCTGAGCCGTTCAAGGCGGACGTCACCAGACATTGCCATCAGGAAAAACCTCCCAGGATAAGTTCATTCCGGCCTGCACCATGGTGGATAACCCGTGTATCACGATACCGGAGAGGTCTTGAGTAGAATGGGGCATTAAGGGTAAGACTTTCGTATTCCCCACCTTCCCCTGCCAGGTGGATATGGTGCCGGGCGGAGATTTGGCTGAGTTGTTCTATCAGGTCGTTATCGATATGCCTTCCAAGAAAGTCTGCCGTGAGACCATCGGCAGCGGTCACCACAATGATTGCATCCATCCTTTCTGCGACTTCATGGAGCAGCTGCCCGGGATCCATATGCCAGAGAGGTGCAAATACCTCAATACCAAGGTCATCCGCAATCGTATGGACCCGGTCATTCTGGTATACTGAATTAACAGCCCCGACAGTTATTCCCTCTATTTCCAGTTTTCGAAGGCCCTCAGAAAGGTCTTTTAATTCGTTTTCTTTTTCACCTTTGGTATGAATTTCAGCATAATCAATGCCTGAAAGACCTGCGATGACCTGGACAGCATCGAGGTTGGAGCTATGAAACATATAGGAATCGGGGTTTTCCGGCCGTACTGTGACAAGGTGGGTGATCTTAATCCCCATGTCTATTGCTTTCTGAACGGAGAGGATCGAGTCTTTCCCACCAGATGTGAGCGCCGCAAAACCCATGGTACTATTAATTCGATCCCGGAGGTTCTAAAATACTTCCGAAAGAGTTCCTGTACCGGGCTTCCACTTGCTCCCAAGAAGGGAGGTTTGTCTGGCACCCGATTTTCTCAACCGCGAAGGATGCTGTAACGGTACCTATTTTACAGGCTGTAGGGGGTTCGTAACCCCGGTAAAATGCGGTCAGAAAACCTGCGCGGTATGCATCACCAGCACCAGTCGGGTCGGCCATCTTCACTTTGATTGCAGGTACCGTTATAGAATTACCCTTCTCATGGAGGATGCTACCGTCCTTCCCCATTGTAATGACGGCCATTGGCACACGGCTTATTATTTCCTTTTTATTCCTGCCGATAATTTTTTCCATTCCTATAATTTCGTGCTGGTTTGCAAAAAGCACATTGATATTGGATAGAATTGCATCAAGCTGTTCTTTTGTATAGCGGTGGAGGTCCTGCCCCGGATCAAAGGTTGCAAATTCACTCCGTTCGGCTACCTTCACATTAAACCCCGGGTCGGCTGTTGCCATATGAACAAAAGGGACCATCGGGGCTTCTTCGCGTTCGAATGCGACTGATGCGCCCCATTCGAAAAACGTGATCTGGTCTCCTGCCTCATCAGTGAACATGAATGCTGTGGCGGTATGCGTTTCAGGGATGGTAAAGAACTGCTTTCTAATTCCGAGCTCTTCCATCCATTGCTCATATTCGCTGCCTGAGAAATCCCCGCCGACCGCACTGATAAGGGTGCAGGGCTCACTGAGTTTTGCAATCCCTGCAGCGATGTTAGCTGCTCCGCCACCGAAATACACCTTCCGGTCGAGGATGTAGATTGAACCGTTGACTGGCGGAAACCGGGGGACACGGCTGATATGATCTATTGCCGTGTGACCGACCACCGATATCATAATCCCTCTTCATCCAGTTCCCAATCGTTTATTTCCCTCTTGTTTTTCTCTCCCCTGTCATTTGGTTCCTGAATATGCGGTTTCTTTTGTCCTGACCTTTCTTTTTTAGGTTTCTTATGTTCTGCTGGCAGAGGTTCGTTTAATTCCTGCACATCCTTAACCTGCAGCGGGATGTCACGGAGTGCTTTTCCGATGGTTGACTTGGCAATCCTAGATGCGTGTTCCGGGGACTCGGCACGGAACACTTTCATGTCGAGGAGGAGCCCGACAAGTGCGGTGTCTGCGACCACGATGGCACTGTTCAGTTCTCCTTCGCAAAACGGGCAGGCTAACATTCCTGCCTCAACCTCAACAAATTTTGCCTGGGGATTCAGGCGTTTTCCTGCCTCGCTGATTGCAATCCCTATTGCATCATCAAGTGACTTCACGTCTTTAATAATCCAGGCAGATTCAAGTGTGACATTATAATCTGGCATTGTTGAATTTCATCTCCGTTTATGTTTTCGTGTGATCATTGGGCTCGCTTACCATGCATCAAAATGCACATGTTCGCCAACTGCCATACGTTCTGTCAGGGTGCCCGGCGGTCTTCCCATCCCGACCGTGAGCATTGCAACAGCCCTGATATGTGGCGGGAGCCCAAGGATATCGCGTACCTCGTCCTCGTCAAACGCACCTACCCAGCAGGAATGGAAACGCCGGGAATGGGCGGCAAGCATCAGGTAGGTACATGCAATGGTTGCATCCTGGACAGCATACAGGATACCACGCTCTCCATAACGTGACATTGAGCGTACATAGTTCGCACAGACAACAAACAGGGCTGGGGCAGCGCCAATTTGCGGCTGATCGAATGCAGCCCCCATAAGCGCTTCTTTCTGGTCACTCTCTCTGATGACTACGATATCCCATGCCTCGAGATTTCCGGCACTCGGGGCAGTGCTGGCGCTGTCGAGGAGAAACCTGATATCGTCCTCGGGCAGTTCCTCCCCGGTGTAATCCCTGACTGATGTTCTGCTGGTCAGGAAACCCAGAAATTCAGAGGAGTCCATGTTCGTTCATTACCTGCCAGGATACCTGTGCGACGGTTGTAGAACCTGTCACCGCTTCACTGATACGTAAGGTGGCAGGCCCGTACTGTTCACTTTCTACCAGGCTGATTGCTTCTGACAGGAGGTCTGTTGAACGACGAAAACCTGATTGGTCGGTTGAGCGCAACGCCATCTGCAGTTCGGCACGGACTGCTTCCATGATCATGATAAGCATCCGTTTTCCCCCGGCCCGCTCTTTTTCCGGGAAACTACCAAGGGCCGTAACCAGTTGTGAACAGACGATCAACTCACTTTTTGCCCGGTCCGCAAACTGGAAGTTCTGTATTGCAGCTTTAAGATCCATACTCAATTGAAACTCCGCTGATTAATGATATTATTGGATGCGGAAAAAAATGTGTCAGGAATGTTAATGCCCGGCCACGGTCCTAGGCACGAATATTCCTGCAAGTATTCCGGATTATCGGGCAGACTTCTGTTTTGCGCCCATTATCGATACTTTTGCACGGCGCATTGATTTTCGCACGATAGTGTCTGCGGGGTTCCCCATGTCACGGCCCCTGCCACCACGGCCTCCTCTGCCGCCCCTGCTGCCACCTTTTCTTCCACCTGGTCTGCCACCCTGGTCTCCAGCAAGCTGCTCAAGTTTTTTCAGCGTGGCGCCTGCCCTGAACCGCTGGTTAGGTCCTGGTCTCTTTACTTCGCCTTCGGATTTCGGGACAAGCCGTATCTGGCCTTTTACGCCTTTGACCTGTACCCATTGTGTTATTCCTGTCTTTCCCATGAAACTCCTTTATGATTAAAGCAGGATTCTTCATAAAGTTTCGCCATTACACCCCCGCAATACGGGAAAAATGACCTTAAAAAGTACCGGTTGTAACCGGATTACTCAGGATTTGCAGACCCGTTCGATCTCCTTCCGCAAGAGTTCGCTCACAACCTTTCCATCCGATGAACCCCGTACTTCGGCCATTACAACACCCATGAGTGGTGCAAGGGCTGCATTCCCTTTCTCCTTAACAAATGCCGCACGTTCATCAACAATCTTTGTAATGATTGCATGGAGCTGGTCCCGGCTGATCGCAGGTGCACATTTTTTTATTGCTTCCTGTGTTCCAATTCCTTTTGCGACCAGTTTTAATATTTCAGGTATGGCTTCTTTTGCCGCTTTTCCGGATTCCACTTCATGAAGGACTTCTATGAACTGGTCATCGGAAATCAACGCAATATCGGTCCCGTCCCGTTGGATCTCTTTTAAGGTCCCAAGGATAGTGCGGGCGGCAAGCGTAGGATTAATTTTTTCCGAGACTGCCCTTTCAAAGAGAGGGAGCCGTTCAGAGAATGCTATCTGGCGAGACAGCCCTTCATCGAGCCCAAGTTCATTCTTAAACCGGGTTGCCCGCACGGTAAGGAGTTCGGGTAGTGAAATGCTATCCCATTCAGGCACTCCAACGGTTACCGGAATCACATCTGTTTCGGGGTACATCCTCGCTGCCCCGGGTAATGGACGCATGTAGGCGGTATTCCCCTCGGGGAGCATCTTCCTCGTCTCTTCCGGGACCCCTTCGATGGCAAGCAAAGCCCTTTTTATCACCTGCATTGCTGCACAATGTGCCTGTTTTGGTGTCGCTGCCACCAGTACGATGCAGTCATTTTCAGTTGCCCCAAGTGTTTTACGGAGTTCCGTAACCTCTTCGGAGCTTATCCCATATGCCGGGAGCTCGTCGGTGTGGAAAATTCCTCCTACACCGCATTTTTTGGCGTAATCTGACATTTCGGTGCCGAGCCGTCGCCCGGGCTGTACCTCGTGCCCGACGAGACCTGCAAACCCGTTAAGACGAACTCCAAGGATGTTTTTAGCTTTTTTAAGGATTGCAGACCCGGTCTCGGTAAACAGGCCTGTCACATCAACCGGGTCCGGCTGTACAGAGGCCCCGCGGGAGACCAGCTGGTCCCTAATCATTATCAGGTTCTGCTGGCGTTGTGCCTCGCGTTTCACCACTTCGGTAACGAGGTCGAGTTCCTGGACGCCTTTCACTTCGATCCGTGCACCGCCCCTGATAGAGATATTTACGTCCTGCCGGATTGTCCCGAGACCGCGTTTCACCTTGCCGGTTGAACGGAGGACCATGCCAAGGTACCCTGCCATCTCCCTGACCTCTTCAGGGGTGTGCATGCAAGGTGAGGTTGTTATCTCCACCAGCGGGATACCGAGGCGATCGAGAGAGAAGGTCACCCCTTCTACCCGTTGTGCTGCCTCTTCCTCGAGACAGAGTGTCTCAATCTTCCCGCCGTTTGGAAGGGTGCCGTTAATTGCAATTAATGCAGTCCGTTGGAAACCGCTGGTGTTTGAACCGTCAATGACGAGTTTACGCATGGTATTGACCTGCTCAATCGGTGTCATCCCGAACATTTTTGCAATCGTTAAACTGAGTAACAGGGCTTCCTGGTTGAGAGGCGCCGGTGGCTCCTCATCATTCTCTACGAGGCAGGTCGAATCATACGTGTAATACGTGAATTTCCGTTCGGTTTTCATCTCTTCACGTGCGGCATCATCGATCTCACCCATCTCGCTCTCTGTTGCCCGGAGGTACCGGTGGTACTCACCAGAATGCTCCTCGGTTTTACGGAGCAGGGTGGGGCACCTGCAGAAGAGTTTTTCTTTCGTATCGAGTTGCTGGTGGATCTCGATCCCGGCAAGGAGGCCGATCTTTTCATAGTCCATGGTGTGACCTCTTCATGCATTCCCCTTTGAGAGAAGAGGACAGGAGTAA
>JBAXTR010000070.1:0-9076 GCA_037130095.1 Methanomicrobiales archaeon | reverse complement strand
AGACCGTATGCTGCAGCGAGCCGCTCGGAATATTCAAACTGGAACAGTATATACAACACGGCGAGCAACATGAACCAGTTCACGGAATCAATATAGATTTGTGACCTGAGCTCGGCCGACGTATAGTCTATTTTTAAGAGCGGGATGACGCGGGTTGTGATCCCCTGGTACACTATGGAAAAAATACCGGAAATGACTGCCTGTGAAGCGATTACGGTTGCGGTAACGGCCAGGAGCAGAAATGGGATATAGAGCAGCGGTGCCGTGGTATACGCCATCTCAAACAGGATATTTTTCGCCTGGGGGTGCTGGAGGAGATATGCTCCCTGCCCAAGATAATTAAGGACCAGTGCACAAAATACGACCACCCAGGCTTTAATAATGGGATCCCGCCCGAGTTGCCCCATATCCGCAAAGAGTGCCTCACCACCTGTTGCACAGAGAAGTACCTGGGAAAGAATGAAGAACGCGGTAACTCCGTTCGAGGCGATAAAATGTAACCCATTCAGGGGATTAACTGCCTGGATTATTTCCGGGGCCTGGAGGATATAAAAAACACCCAGGAATGCAAGGATCGCAAACCAGACGACCATGATTGGCCCGAATGCCCAGGCAACTTTTTCGGTCCCCTTCTTCTGAAATGAGAATAATACTATCGCAATTAACGCAGCAATAATTACCAGGATACCCTGGTTCATCCCTTCAATTCCCGGTATAAGTCTCAGGCCTTCGACGGCAGAAAGAATACTGATGGCAGGGGTGATTACGGCATCACCAATAAGGAGCGATACCCCGATAATTGCAAGCAGGGAAAAAAATGCGATTGCCCTGCCCGATTTTAATAACGGGAGCAGGATCTCTTTTAACATGATTGTGCCACCCTCACCTTTCCTTCCCAGCTGCATCGCAAGCCATGCGTACTGGATTGTCACAAGGATGATCAGCGTCCAGATGATCATTGATATGATGCCGATCAGATTCTGGAGGTTAGGCTGGACAAGGAGAAAAATTACTGTGAGCGTGTAGATAGGGCTGGTCCCGATATCCCCGAAGACGACCCCCATTGACTTCATGACACCTTTGAAATAGTTCGGGGAATGCAGGCCAGACATCTTCATTAAAAATTCTCAATCCGAGTATATTATAGGTTGGTAGACGACCGGTACCTGGTTTATATTTGCTGCCGGTAACCACCCTTGTTTCCATGTGACGGAATGAACCTGGTGCTAAAATGTGCAGGTTCGTGCCAGGGGACATACAAATCCTGGCAATACCAACAGGTTTGGATCAGAGCTGCCGCATAGGAAGAAGGGATACGTTTAACTAATACAGAGCAAATCACAATCCAGGAAGAAATGAATGGATGAAACGCGGTTATTCTTCATAACGGAACCACAGGAAGACCCCCGGGTGTTGTTCGAAAAACTGGATACGGCGTTACAGGGCTTCCGGGAATTTTCACTCATCTGTGCAGCAGTCGATCTGGGAATTTTTGATGTATGTACAGTTCCTGTCACGGTTGAGGAACTTGCTTCCCGCATATCTTCGGATGTGGAAATGTGTAACCAGCTCTGTGAAGCATTAGTCACCGTCGGTCTGCTTCGTTGTTACAACCAGAGATTCTTAGATACACCCGTGACTTCAACATACCTGACCAGGAATTCACCCTATTCACAGGTCCACTATATCAGGCAACTGGCACGAATGGGACTGGACCTCTGGACCCCGCTTGCCAGCATTATCCGTAACGGGCCGGTACAGTTTGATAAAGAGGAATTTTTTCGCGAATATTCCCTTCCTGCAATGGCCGAAAATGCTATTTCCGGCAGGTTACAGGCAATCATCCGGGTAATTATTGACCTGCCCGGCTTTGACCGGGTGCGGCGGGTACTTGACCTGGGTGGAGGTCATGGTCTCTATGCAATCGCCATCAGTATGCAGCACCCAGGTATTCAGGCATGGGTGTTTGACCTTCCACACGTTGTCCCCCTGGCAGCGAATTACATAAAACAATACAGGGCGGGGAATGTACACCTGATCCCCGGAAATTTTTTTACCGATTCATTTGGCGAAGGGTATGACCTGATCATCTCATCCTCAAATCCCAGTGGTAAATCCATTGAAATACTCCCTGATATCAGCCGGGCCCTGAACAAGGGGGGATATTTTGTAAATATTCAGTCACCCGGGGGCCTGCCCCATGAACCACTCCAGGCCCTCGAATATAAACTCTGGACATTTCGGGGGGTTGATAAACTTCATGGAGGATTTACGAAGGAACAGGCGTTTATGACCCTGGAATACCGGGATGAATTAAGGAAAAATGATCTCGTGATTATGGATGAACGGGATATCAGGGACCATTACCACAGGGATACGTGGGTACGGATGGTAACTACACGGAAAGGGGGGAGTAAAACAGGATAGAAAAGTGAACAAGCCTAAACCGGTAAAAATATAGACCCTGCAACAGGCTTGGATATTTCCTGGGCCCGGTTATTGGTACTCCATTAAAACCTTGTTACCGGCAATGAGGCAGGGCATGACCATGAGGTGCTGCCAAACATCAATATGCGGCCCTTTTATGAACTTTTATTGAAATTTTCACCGTGTTTTTATATTTTCCTGCCATGAATCATCGGCGGGGTAATCACAATTCCTGAAACGTGCGTAACTGGTTACAAAGGAAGGGATATTTGGAAGAACAAGAGTTGAGGTGAGGTCATAACTTTAACGTATCAACAACTATGTAAACGGTAATGAGCCGGAATCCTCTTTGCACTGGCGTTGAGTATATCGGATTCTGGAAAAGACTTGGTGCAACGGTTCCTGATTTGGCCTTGGCCGGAATTTTTGCTTTTTTCATACAATTACTTCTTGTCCGGTTAAGCGTACCACATACCGTATCCTGGACCGTGCTTATTACAGGAATATTTTACCTGGTTTTTTATTCCCCCCTCTGGATCAGTTCATCGTACCAGGCTACTCCCGGTAAAATAGTATTCGGCATTGTCGTTGTTGACGGTAATGGAAAGCGGTTGGGGAGACGTCTGGCTTTTTCACGTGCCCTCGTCCGGGAGCTTGGTAAATATGTCTCCTTATTACCGTTTGGCGCCGGCTTTGCAATTATAGGGTTCACGAAACGGAAACAGGGACTCCATGATCTCCTGGCACGGACGGTTGTCACGTATCGATCACAGGGATTTACTACCAACCCTGCCATATACCCTTGTTTTTCACCTGGTAAGGGGTGGCTCAGGCTGGCAACCGTTATAATTGCAGTATGTATTCTCTGTACGATCATCCCGGCATTCTATTTTGAAACTATTACCCACCGGTCCGTTACCCCGGCACGGGTCGCAGCCCGCAGCCTTGCAACCGCCGCCGATTCTTTCAATAATTCAAAATATCCCGGTTACTCGTTGGTCGCCTACGATACAGCCATCGCCCTCCAGCCGGATGACCCTGAACTACTGATTAAAAAAATATATTTCCTGGGAAATACCGGAAAGGTTGACGAAGCACGTGTATTTCTGGACCGGATGGTGATCATGTACCCCAACGAGACGACACCGCTTATTTTCCAGGGGGACCTCTATCTCAAAGAAGGGAAGTTCCAGGACGCAGTGTCATGGTACGAAAAAGCCATTGTAAAAGACCCGGGAAATGCCAGGATCTGGATAAAAAAAGGTGATGCATACCTCATCGAGGCGACAATGGAAATGACGGAGATGCGTGGAATGTACCGCAACCTGACATCAGCAAAACCCGTTCCTGCGCAGGGCACTGTGCCTTCCGATGCATTCCGTTCCACGAAGCCGTACCAAGAGGCTGTCAAGGCTTACAATAAGGCAATTGAACTTGACCCGGTGACAAGTATTGCAATCACAGGACGAATTTTATCGTCAACGCAAAATCTCCTTGATTCCTATGAAGGAATACTGGATGATATCGGGGGTGGTAACGTTTCCCGGTAGTGTGAATACATGAATACAACTCCATTACTGAGTCCGGTTATGGAGAAGTCCAGGTAACACCCAGGCCCTGTTTAAAATGGCAGGTTAAAAAGAGCCGCTGTCTGGACCCATGTCAAGGGCCTTTATGTATGTCCTGTAGTATTTCCTGGACGATGAAGTTTTGTCCCGCAGAACGGGCAAAAATTAGCTCCCTGAGGGGCTCTTTTCCCGCAATGATGGCAAAACGCGATTTCAATACTATCCAGAACCGTCGTCCGGCCTGTTGAATGGATTACATCTTCAATAACCGGGGGTTCTGCAACAGGAGTATCATCAGGTTTATCCGACCACGCTTTTTCCGGGGTACGGGAACCTTGAATCCCCGTTACATCAGATTCCTGCATCACGTGGTACCGGGGTCCCTGTTTCTCATGAGATCTGGTCCGGTGCTGATCATCCTTATGAACTGTTACCGTGGCTTCCCGGTGGCGCATCACGGATTTTACCGGGCGCAACGGCCTTCCGTGAAGGACACTGATCCATTCCTCGATCTCGGCCGTCCGGTCATTGCCTTCCTGGATGAAGGCAATTTTCATGGTCCTTGTCTCATCTTCAGAAGTCCGGATCGTGAGCACAAGGAACGGATCGGGAGAACCCGGGGACTCAAGATGGCTCCCCATGACAATGTCCCGCGGGATTTCCTTGGAGAGAAAGCCTGGTTTTTTTTCGTTCTGGTCTACCAGAAAAATCCGCCGGTCCGTAATATACGCATTAAAGAAAAATTTCTTGATACCAACCGAGCTGGAATGCCGGAGTAGTTTCTCCCCGGGTTGCAGATACTGTTCCGGCCCGGTTTCTCGATCGTATTCGCCTGCATGGACCATTTATTTCCCCATCCGATTTCCCGGATTAACCATCATCCCTCATCTCCCTTACCCTGCCCACATATATTATGATAAATGTACGCGGCTCTTTATTTTTAATTTTCCAGTAGAAAATCCGGGGGATCCCGGGTATACCAACAGATGCCCGGAAAATCCCTGCCTGTCAAAAAATTAAATCAGGTTGTGGATCAGGCGTGGTACTTCGGACGGCCTCGATGCAACCGGAACACCCATCGCTTTCAGACGCTCAATCTTCGACCGGGCATCTCCTTCACCACCTTCGATAATCGCACCTGCATGCCCCATCCGTTTTTCAGGAGGAGCGGATATTCCTGCTATGTATGCAACAATCGGAATTTCGGCTGACTTCGCGCCTTCCTCTTCAAGAGCCCCGCCAACCTCACCGATTATTACAACCGCTTTTGTCTCCCGGTCTTCGGAAAATCTTTGCAGGACATCGGTAAATGTCTGGCCGATAACAGGGTCACCACCGATCCCGACCACGGTACTCTGGCCAAGACCCGCACGGGTGAGTTCATCAACAATTTCGTAGGTGAGAGTCCCACTTCGTGAAATCACCCCGATGTGTCCTCTCCGGAATAGCTGTGCAGGCATAATTCCCATTTTTATTTCCCCGGGAGAGAGTAAACCAGGGCAGTTGGGGCCGATAACCGCACAGTCATTCATTTTTGCATATGATATCGCTTTCATGGTGTCATGGACAGGTATATGCTCGGTGATGGCGACAACAAGGGAAAGTCCGGCACTTGCTGACTCCATGATTGAGTCCCCTGCTGCGAATCCAGGGACAAAAAGGACACTGGCACTGGCATCGTGTTCTTTCATCGCATCACGGACGCTGTTGTAAACGGGGACACCATGGACTTCCTGCCCTGCTTTACCGGGGGTGACACCTGCGACGACACCCCTCCCACCAACGCTCTTTGCATACTCGTTCATCAGGGCAATGTGGAAGGCACCCTGGTTACCGGTGGCACCGGTAACGATCACTCCTGTTTTTTTATCTCCAAAGATCATCGTGTCATCTCCACAGCCACCTTAACTACCTGCTCCATGGTGTCAGGCATCTGGTACCCCTTGTCTGAAAGGAGTTTCCTGCCCTCCATTTCATTTGTACCTGCAAGCCTGACAATAACGGGTTGTGATATACCGGCACTTATAATCCCTTTTGCAACTTCATCACAGCGGGTTATTCCGCCCAGGAGGTTCACAACTATCGCTTTCACGGATGGGACACTCGCCACAAGACGGACTGCGTTCATCACCCGCTCCTGTTCTGCCCCGCCTCCGACATCGAGGAAATTTGCAGCCTTTCCGCCATAATATTCAATCAGGTCAAGCGTTGCCATGGTAAGCCCGGCACCATTACCGATAACACCAATTGTCCCATCGAGTTCGACATAGGAAAACCCATGCCGTTCAGCCTCCCGTTCACGGTCGGTAAGGTCCCGGTTCACGGTGATACCCTGCCTTTTTAAGGCATTATCATCAACAATCAGTTTCGCGTCTGCTGCAACAACACCGGCAGGTGTCGTAACAAGGGGATTTATCTCAGCGAGCAATGCGTCTTTTTTCTGGAACACATGGTATAACTGGTTAATTACCGGGCCGAGTTCCTTTGGAGCTTTCCCAAGGAGGTCCCGTACCATGAACTGCGGGACATCATGCATGATAAGGGGGAGTGATGCCCTCCGGACCGCATCCGGGTTATCTTTTGCTACCTTCTCAATCTCGACGCCACCCGCATCTGCAAAGAGGATCAGAGAACGTTTCGTTGACCTGTCAACTGCAATAGATAGATAATATTCATGCGTGATATCGAGGCGTTCCTCGACTAGCACTTCTCTGACAGGGATATGCTTTATTTCCCGGGAGAAAAGGTCCTTTGCAGTTTTCACCGCATCAGATTTTTCTGCCATCAGGATCCCCCCGGCCTTTCCCCGGCCACCAACATCCACCTGCGCTTTCAGGACCAGGTTGTCAGGTAGTGACGGAAGCGCAGCTTCTAGCTCTTCCGGTGACCTGATCAGGACGCTTTTCGGGATTGTTATGCCCGATTCTCCGAGCAACTTTTTTGCCTCATACTCGAGTATCTTCATGCTGACTGTCCTCTCTCTTTTATAAGTTCAAACCCACGGGACATTGCACTTTGGTTCAGTTTTTCAGTCCCTTTCGGAACGCTGTCTAGAATTGCACGCTCGATTGCTGTTTCAGATACTACGTGGGTCGCTGCAACCAGGGCCCCGAGCATTACAATATTGGCAACGATATCACGTCCCAGTTTTTCCCTGGCCTCCTTCGTTGCCGGCACCTCAATGCAGGTGCAGGCAGGCCTTGAATGGACGAGCGTGGAGTCGAGGATCATGATCGCCCCCTCCTGGGCGGATGCACCATATTTTTCGAACCCTTCCTGGGACATAATCACGTAAATATCAGGGACCGTTACTTTTGGAAAGAGTATGGGTTCATCATCGATAATTACGGCACTCATTGATGCCCCACCCCGTGCTTCAGGTCCGTATACCTGTGTCTGGACTGCGAACTTGCTGTCATACATTACAGCAGCACGCCCGAGGATAACCGCCGAAAGAATGATCCCCTGGCCACCAAAACCTGAGAACCTTACTTCCTGTCTCATCGTGGTACCCCCATGGCCGGGCGGTCCCGCCTCACGAATTCCCCAACGACAATCGTACCATCAGGTACCGGTTCATGCCGCTCTTCATGCAGGAGATATTTCTGTCTCATCATCGAATGTGACCTGATATACTCGACCTGGTCAAGGACCTGTTTGAACTTGTTTCTCCTTCCGTAGTTCGTAGGGCACTGTACCATGGCCTCTATGAAGGATAGACCAGGGGTCTCCATTCCTGCTTTGACTGCCTTGGTCAGCTCCTTTACATGGTACGAGGTCCAGCGGGCGACATAATTCGCACCTGCGGCAATGGCAAGATCACAGAGATCGAATGCAGGTTCAATCGACCCGTACGGTGTAGTGGTTGAGAGCGCTCCTTTCGGGGTAGTCGGGCTCCCCTGCCCCCCGGTCATACCATAAATCTGGTTATTCATGCAGACAACCGTTATATCGATGTTCCGCCGGCATGCATGGATAAAGTGGTTACCACCTATTGCTGCAAGGTCACCGTCACCCGTGAAAACGACGACATGGAACCCGGGGCGTGCCATTTTTACCCCGGTTGCAAATGGGAGTGCCCTCCCGTGCGTGGTGTGGAGGGAATCGGTGACAATGTAACCGGGTGCCCTTGATGAGCAGCCGATACCGGAAACAAAGATGGTCTCTTCCTTTTTCCAGCCCATTTCCTCGATAGCCTCGAGGGTACAGTTGATTATTGTCCCGTTCCCGCAACCTGCGCAGTAGATGTGGGGCAGGCGGTCCTGCCGGAACCATTCATCGTAACTCATGCTCCCACCCCGGCCAGTTTTTTCAGGTCTGAAGGCAGGTGAAGGTCCCCGCCGAGTTTCGGGACCTGGATAACCGGTATACTGGTATGACGGTCAAATTCCCGTGCAACCTGGCCAAGGTTGAGTTCAGGAAAAATGAAACGTGCAGCATTCGGGAACTCTGCAATCGCGTGCTCGGGGAATGGCCATACCATCTTCAGGCGGAGATGCCCGATTTTTTTGCTACCGGTATCATGAAGGACCTGTTCCACGGAGCGGGCTGGAGAGCCGTAGGTGACGAAGACCGTTTCAGCATCCGGGTTTGTTACAACGTAGTCTGCTATTTCCTTCCTTGCATTCTCGATCTTGTTGTAAAGGCGCATAACGAGCTGCTCGTGAAGTTTTGGGTTTGTTGCACACGGATAACCACGTTCATCATGGGTAAGACCGGTCACGTGGACACCAAAGCCCTTCCCGAATTCGGGGAACCCTGGTACAAGGTCAGCTTCCGGGTGGAACGGGAGGGTCCCGGGGGCGAGGGGTCTCCGGGGTATGTGTTCCACCTTGTCGGGGATTATGATCCGTTCCCGCATGTGCCCGATTATTTCGTCGGCCATCAGGAACACCGGCACCCTGAACCTGTCTGCCAGGTCAAACGCCTTTACCGTAAGCTCATACATCTCCTGGACACTGGATGGACAGAGGGCAATTACACTGTAATCTCCATGTGACCCGAACCTGCACTGCATCATGTCACCAGATGCGGCCATCGTAGGCTGTCCGGTGCTCGGACCGCCACGCTGGATATTGACA
>JBAXTR010000007.1:0-18521 GCA_037130095.1 Methanomicrobiales archaeon | reverse complement strand
GTACCCTACATCAGACGACCAGCAAATTACAATCAGCGATATCAGAGTAATACCATTCAGGTAAAATTTTTCCGATATCAGTCTCGAATACATTATAGTATTTTTTGTACATCGAAGTACTATAATTTCGTTATATTCAATTATCCCGGACCCACAGGCGGCGTTATCAGCAGATCTGGATCTCCCCTGCACCGTAATGAATAAGTAAGCCGGCACAATATGTCATCCCTGCGGAGTTTTCATTTTCATTACCCGAATAACCTGCCCGGAAATTTTACAATGACCAGAACACTCGAGATCGAATGGGAACATACGCCGGACCTGCCTGAAGTCCCTGTGATTACATCAGATACCAAAAAATCGTTCTGTGGACTCCTGCGGGAGCTCCGGCCGGCATTTAAACAGGAGGATATTGCCCTGAAATTTACATCCAGGTTGGTAACCGGAACAGAGGGTGTGCAAAACCGGGTTACCCTCAACGGTAGGTCACTTTGGGACATTATCGTAGAAGTTTCAGAGGAGCAGCGTCTATGTGATGGAAGAAGATGTGAGATGCGAACACCAATCAGGTTTCTCACCATCGTTCGTGGGGATATTCAGTTTCAATGTGTCCCTGATCTGGTACTGAGGAAAGTGCTCCTCCGGGCTTGTGGTATCATCTGAAACACAAAAAAATAATCAGCGGTTATCCGGCCTTTTACATACGAATACACCAGATAACCGGGGATTTTTATCAGATCCGTTGGTAAATTATATGGTTTTCCCCGACATTTCTTTACCTATGAAATCACGGAGCCGGTTCCTGCTTATTTCAGTACTACTGGTAATTATTGCATTATGCACCCTTTCTGCCGGATGTATCTCAATACAGAATACCATTCAACCACCTGAAGCAACCCCGGGGCCTACACCTGTCACGACAGCGCCGGTGACCACCACCGTTTTTACCACAGCACCTGCAGCAATGGCACTGCCAACAGAGCCAATACGTAAACCTCCATCAGATACGGAGTTTGTGCTGGCGTATAATGCGTCCCAGGCAAAGATCCTCGAACTTGTTAGCGTTATCAATACCGAACTTATAAAGGATAATGTAGCAGGGAACAACACCCCGGATTACACAGCACTGGGGAGCTACGCGCGGAGGTTGAGTGAAGCGGTTGACGAAGAGATCATAGAAATGGCTAAGTTCAGGGAGATTTCAGACCTGGCCAATGAATCCAGGAAGGAATACTATGTGAACTATCTCACACGGTTGAAACCTTTTGCCGCCAACCTCGAAACAGGGGCAGCTCTTGCGCAAAAGAAGGATTTCAACATGGCATCCAGGTTTTTTTCGAACGCGAAAAATGATCTTACCCTTGTCAGTAGCCAGGAATTACCCGGACAATTGAAGATTATCTCACAGGTACAGGAGAATCTTGGGCCTTTTATGGATGCAATTCAGCAACAGGGGATATATCCTGCGCCGAAGTAGAACACTCACGTAACATTTTTATCCCGGTATACTCAGGCATGGAGCATTCTTACAGAACAGCTCGTAACAGTTCAATAAGGAATCACTTGCTCCATGCCACCTGCAACATCAGAGCGCCTGTGCCACCCCGGGACACTCCCCCGCTGCAATTCCAATGTCCTTCCGCAGGGGTAAATATTGATACGATAGCTCCGGTTCATAAAGGATACAAATGAGTTCCACTCCTTTCCATGGACGTATTATCCCGTTTCTTCCTGCATATGAAACCTGGCCTGTCAGAGATTCCCCGGTGGAGTAATCCCTTTCACATCGCGTGTGTCACATTTATTATTGATAATAAAAAACGGATAAATGGTTGTTATTATGGAATGGAAAAAATTCATTATTTCATGGGCAATTGGCTCATTGCTCCTCTACATCACGTTATTTCTGGTCTCGGCAATTACCATGGTGATTGCACCCTTTAATATTTTCGAGGGGGTATGAGAGCTGCAACAGACCCCGTAATGATGCTCTATTACCTGTATCCTGTAATCCTTGCGTTAATCACCACATTTGTGTTCTCGTTAGTGAGGGGTTCCCTGCAGGGATCATATAATGAAAAAGGACTGGTATTCGGGGGGATATTATTCCTGCTCCTGACGGTAACGAGCGGGTTCATCATTGTTACCTCCATGCAATACCCACCAGGTTTCTATATAGACATGATCCTGAATGGTTTGATCAGCTATCCATTACTCGGGATCCTGTATGTGACCATCTGGGATAGGTGCCCGTATTGCAAGTCTGGTGGGGACCAGTCCTGATATCCCAGGATTTATTTATTTTCCCCTTATAATTCAGGAATCTCAGTTAATTGAATGCACTGTGTTTCAGTCAGCAGTTCCACCTGTTAATGCCATTTCGATGTGACAAGAAGCCCCAGGATTATTGCAACAATCAGCAAAAACCCTGATAAATACCAGGATTCAAGGACGACGAGACCTGCGGCATAGGCCAGAAGCACCGATAAAAGCCCGGTAATCCGGCCCCGTTTGTATGCGGTTATGACCGATAAGAGGAGGAGGACCGTTGGGAGGATCACAAAAAAAAACCTTACGGATGGATCATGCAGTAACTCATCCGCTGTACGCTCTGCAAGGGTGAGCAGGATCGTCTGTGGATTAATTCCTATTGCAGTCCACAGACCTGAAAGAAATCCAAGACCTATTACAGACTCCCGGATAAAGAGGCCTGATTTTTTCCTCATGAAACCGCATATAAATTTTGACCCCCGGGCGCAAGTATTCTCCCTATCAATGGTTGAATGTTTTCACCAGACCGTAGGGTGATTCCTGTTTCATGGGTCTTTTCTTTGCGGACGATATTACCGCTGCCCGATGCACAGTTGAATAGGGTAATTCAACCGGCACCAGTTTTCCTGCCAGATTTCCGTATATTTCCAGGGTAATATTATGCTAGAATTATTAACCCGGGCACAGTATATCAGATAGGTATCATAGCCATTCCATGATTAAGAACCCCTACGGTTTAAGTAGTTCCAGAATAAGATTCCCTTATGAAACCATTTACCCTGCTCCTCATCCTCGCGTTCATATCAGTTGTACTCTCAAGTGGCTGCCTTGAGAATGCGGCACCCCAGAAAAAAGTAGTAACTCCGCCAGTAACAACAAAAAACCCGGAGATTCCCCTGACACCGGTACCAACTTCAACCAGTTCATCTGTAATCATGGGGACTCCCATACCTGCACCAGTCATTACAACTGTTTTCACTGTTGCTTCCACCGATGTGATGGGGACTGAAACGCAGTTTGAATCTCCCAGTCTTAAGATCCTTAAATCTGTCGAGGTACGGCCGGAAGTAGGAAAACTTACCATTACGGGAATCGCTAAAAATGAAGGGAAAACAAGTGTCCCTCGTGCAGAAGTCCAGATAAAATTTTTTGACGCTAATAATAATTTAATCACCAGCTCGAAAGCCACAACCGATAATTTCGATGCTGGGGGGACATGGGAATTTACCATGGAGTACCCGGGCCCGGATTCGCGGAAAGTATATTCCTATAAGATCACGGTCACCCCGGTATAATGGAAAATCAGAGGAAAGAACAGGCATAAAGGAGAGTAGATCGGGCAACCCTTTTTTTCTTGCCTCATGTGAATTTTTAATCTTTTTTCACCAATTTCATTCTCACCCTTCGCCGGCATCACCCCCTTATTGCAATTGCCCGCCTCATAACGCACAGCCTGAACAATGCCCTGTGTAAGTTAATTAACATTATTTCCAGGGTGTTTGGAGACCATCCCCTGAGCGGCACCATTGTTGGAAAGGTCTCCGATAAAACATTAGTTAAGGGTTTAAAATTAAAAATTAAACCCTATATCTAATCTTTTGATACTAGCAGAATGCCGAAAGGGTCGCCTGGTGCCCTTTACTCAGCCCTGCAAGAAGGGTACTTTCTTCCAAAAACCGGGCATGCGGCAGGGAGAACCCGTTTGCGAGGTACCTGAGTGCATCTGATATTCCAACAAACTCTTTTGGTGATGACATCATGGCATGCTTTACATTTTCCCTGACATTAAAAACCCCAAGTGGAATATACCCCCGGCTGGCCTCACGGAGTATAATTGCTCCAGCCTGTTTCCCTTCTTTTGCAAGAGAATCAAGAACGGCCATCCTGCACGAATAATAACATCCTCCAACAGGAGAATACCCCTGTTTTTTTCTGTGCCCTTCATGATCTGCAAAGATCATTTCCTCACGTCCAAGCACATGAAGAAACGCCTCGATCCATTCATATTGCCATACCGAGGGAAGCAGAAGGACCGCATAATGGTTATTCAGGCTGTCAAATTCATGTACGCGGTAGCAGTCAATGATAGAATTCTGCCTGACACGGGAGAGTAAATGATCACCGATTATCGTATCGCAGGCAGTGATCGCCCAGCGAGTTGGGACCAGCTTTCTTTTTCTCCCTGCACCCATCGTCCCGACAGAAAACGCCTTCTGAATACCTGAAAACGGGACCCCCTGGTAATGAAGGTCGATCACTGCCCCTGATGCACCCAGGTCAGTATCATAATACGCCCTCTCGAGGTTATGGTCCCACCGTCCTCTTTCAATTTCAAATTGTTCGATCCTTGCGCTGGGACCGTGGGGTGATGATTCATCTGATAACATCATGCCGGAAGGCTGGGTTTCAAAGGTCACTTCACTCTCGACCGACGAGGAAGACAGGGCTATTTCCTGGAGTTTTTCGACGAATGGATTATGGATATCGTCTATCGAAACCCTTTGCTTCCCCCGGACTAGGGACATCCGGTACCTGATTATCTCTTCCTGGGAGATCCCTCCGGGAATCCACGACTCTGGGGAATCCATTATCCTGGTATCCCCATGGCTGGCCGCAATGATAGGACCTGCATAGACCTTTGGATACGCATGGGTCCCGATAAATACCGAGGGAGGTGAACTTCCCTCCATCTCACGCCCCACTTCCACTGACCGCAATTGTGTTGAAAGTGAGGAAGTTATCTGCCTGAGGTACGCTCCTTTTCCTGACGTCATCGTTCATGCATAGATAACAGGATAAAGGATATAAAACGGTGGAACGCAGTGTGAAAGTGAAACAGCCTGCAATACTGAAAGACCATCGTTAATAAAGGAACGCTTCAGCCGGAATTATCCCAGAACCCGGCCAGTACATCCCATATACGCCCCTGTAATTCTTTGACCGCTGATTTATCTACATATCCCGGTTGATTCGGGCCAAATGTTTCACGCTCGTACAATTTGCGGTTTGCCTCGATCTGTACCCACGGGATATCCCTGTGCCACCGATGAGAAATTGAGATAAAACCACCTGCATACGGGCTGTTTATTAATACCGCACCCTCATTTCCAAATTCCCCCCTGAAATGTTGTGCAAGTTCCTGGATCAGTCCCTGCGGACAGGTAGCCAGCACCCCAGGACGCGGAGCACCGTTCAGATCGCCGTTATTTCCAAGACATATAAGTGGACGGGCCCTGCCCTTTTCATCCTGATTTGGCAACCCCAGTGGGAGCATACTATGGCAATCAAATGCAATCCTTACCCGGTGTTCGTCAGTTAGCCGGTCAATCAGCTCATGGTAGGGAAAGAAATATTTCACCATAAGACGGTGAACAAGGTCAATATCCGGGAACCTGTCATCTATGTACACTGGTGTGCCAAACCCGGTCATAGATTTGATTGCACCGTCGGGGTATTTTGGCGCCATGTGGTATGGTGGACGGTTGAGGTCAACCACAACCCGCGACACATCGGTATCAATGAATGCTGCAACACGGGGCCTGAAATTATAAATTTCCCGTGTTCCCGGATCGCTGTAAAATGTAACCTCCGACGAACTCAGGCTTATTCGGCCGGTAACTTCTTCAGGGATTATAGTACCACCGTGGGGGACTGATATGATAAACGGGTACATTATCGCCAACCTGGCCTTCACTGACAGGCAGAAAGCTCTGAGAAATATAACAACCTGGAACCATATCTAGTCTCCGAAAGACCAAGAAATACTCCTGTTAATCAGCCTTTAATTCTGATTTAGCCCCGTATCTGGAAATTTAAATGTCTATATACCCGATACCCTGCCACAATAACAATCCACCGGATTACCATGAAACGCCTTCGCGTGCCTGAATTATTAATGGCAGACGTTAACGCGACCATACTATCATTTTAAGGCATATGAGAGTATATATCTCAATATAAGCAGTCCGGGCATCCCCGATCGGGGAATACAACCCGGAATGATGAGGTTGAAACTATGAAAAAGATCCTTCTTGCCGGAATACTTATCCTCCTGTTTTTCGTCGGTACCACCGCCGCTGTGAGCGTGAATTATGCACAGGAACAGGTTATACCCGTGAACACTGCCAGGGAAAATGCCAATTCAGCACTTGCAACATATGTGACCTTGCATAAGCTAGGTGCTTCAGCTAGCTTATGGAAAGGGGCATCACTTTCACAGACACCATTAATCATCTACGATCAGTCAGGACTTGTCTTTTCCTACCTTTTCGATGTGATATCCAAAGACGGTAAGGTCGTTGGAACGGTGAATGCTGCCGGAAATAAACTGGTTGGCAAACCCATTGTCAGTATCGAAAAAGCACCCCTTTCGTTTGACCCGGGTTTGATTATCACTAAAGCCAGTGAATTGGCAGAGAAAGATTATGCAGATGGGCACATCGATTACGTGGTGTTCATTATGGGAAAGGACCAGAAGATTGGTGTAATGGTAATACTTACAGAACAGAATGGGCTTACCCATCGTCTGGTTTACGATATCCAGACTTATAAACTCCAATCAGACAGCATATCCTATCCGGGACTGTTAAATGCTGCTACCAAGTCATCGATATTCAACACAATGAGTACTTCAAGTGCAACTCAGTCGATCCAGAACTTCGACACCAAGACAAAGTTAAGCCCCCGGGTTACACCCGTGACGCGACACGTGGTCCCCGTGAATTACCAAAACACCTCGAGTAATAACTTATTTGGATTTTCATCAGTGAAATCTGTTGAAAAGGGGAGTTTTTTATCAGATAATAAATCCAGACCATTTTTGATGGGTCAAATAACCTCCGATACGGCAACCAGATCAATATATCCCATGGTCATAAATTCCTCATTTCCCACAAGGCAACCAACCTGATCATCCCGGTTTTACTAATTATCATCCAGGACGAATTATTTTTTTCACATATTCCCAACAATTAGGTAACATTGATTTGTCCGGATTCAGTCCAAAACAAGTAATATTCAAGGATATTATCTAGTTTTTTTCTCTGAGGGGAATGTAACAAGATAATACATCTATCATCCAAGTATTCTTGTGATTAAACCTTCCCCTAAAAGTCCACTTCCTTCTTTCAAGCCAATATGATGCATATTTATCAATTAAGCAATTCTCAGATTCTGTCTGATAATTCCCGGTATTAAACAGGTCTTTCGGTAACAATATCGAATTGCTATCCCATGTGCCCCGGTTAGTCATCTGAATCCTGAAAAACGCAATACTTTTAAAAAGGAGGTTGCCCCCCGATGCTTAAAATAAAGTAATTAAGAAAAAGGAAATTTTTGGGTTATATTCTCTTTGTAACGGCCAGGAACAGGAGCGACAACCCTGCAATAAGGGCAACAATACCGATGGCGTACAATATCCACCTCGGGATCTTCGCAAATAATGACGTGGATGTGGTCGAGGGGACCATTCCCTCCTCTCCGGAATTTCCAGCCGGAAGATTCGAGGTTACGGTAAGCGCTACCGGGGTTTCCACAGTTGTTGTCGGTACCGGGGTACGGACCCTCAATGTTGTTGAACTCGTCGTAACACCGGGGGTTGAGGTAATAACAGGGGTAATGGTGGTATTCGTACCTGTTACGGAACTGGTAACTGACACACCTCCCGGTTTTACCACCAGTTGAGCGGTTGTGGTATCAGGGTTGATATACCCACCATGATCATCATCGATCCTGATATTCTGTAATTTGGCAGTTGTTGTTCCCGCAGCCACCGCCTCCACGGTTACCCTTACTAGGGTTGTCCCAGCGGCTCCATCCTCAATTGCTTTCCCAAAGTCCAGCGCACTTAGTGTCACACGCCCGGCAGGGAGGCTGGTGGCATTATTCAGCTTTGCCCATGCCGGAAATGAAACGCGGGTTATCTGGGCAGCACTGGGATTGGTCAGCTGAAAATCCATCTGGTAGCCAGAAAGACCAGCAGGGAGCGTATTAATCGCGATTTCGTATGTCACGGTTGACCCGGGCAACAGGGTTACCCCGGTGGGACTAATAGTAACCGTCGCACCTTGTGACGCACAGACTGTGCCGGAAGCAGCGATCACCAGGACCATTACAAGAATCAGCAAGAGGGTTTTCATTCTATCACACATCTGTACCTGGCGCCCCGGAGGTTGTTATTCCAAAGGGAATGCAGGAACATCCTTAATCAGATTGAATGGTGCCCGCATTGATAAAAATATCGACGGGAAACAGACCTAGCTACCGGCCCCTTGCTGTAGTGGGATCACAATTATAAGAATATTCAGAATATTATGAATTATCAGATAATATTATAATGGAGGGAATCCAATGTTGAGATTGGAGAAAAGACGTGAAGAAGAAGGACAGCGGGGAATGTGACTGCAAAGAAAAGTATTCAGACACTTGCCGTATAGAGGCTATTCTGACGGTTGATGAACGGGGACAGATTGTTATTCCGAAGGAGGTCAGGGAATCTGCAAAAATGGGAGCAGGTGACCGACTTGCGCTCGTCAGTTGCATGAAAGACGGGGATGTCTGCTGCGTTATGCTTATCCACGCGGACCAGCTGACAACAATGGTCAGGAGTGCCCTCTCCCCTGTGATGAAAGACATTATCGGTGATTCTGGGGTGTGATAGAGCTGCCTGATAACGGCCTTTCCAAACAGGAAAAAAATTCAAGTTCCTGCGGTTGCGTACCGGATGAATGCTGCCCGGGCACCAGAGGCCCTGAAGAGGGATCAGGGGACCCCCATCCGGTGGATCCGTGTTCTTGCGGAGGTACCTGCTCCTGTAACAGTCTTAAAAGTGATGTCGCTGATGAAACCCGTGCACAGGACCTCCCCAATATAAACCAAAGCCCGGTCGTTATCCCGGTATCCGGGACGCCTGACACCGGCGATACCATTGACCACATCCTGGCAAGGCTGGGGCAGAACCGTTCGGGTCACCGGGTGACTCCCGGATTATACTCTATCGGCTCCCCCGGCCCGGAATCCCCGGTTATCGTAACGGCAAATTATACACTCAGTTTTGATGCGGTGCGATCATCTCTTGCCGGCCGCGACGCCTACATTCTCGTGCTTGATACGAAAGGGATCAATGTCTGGTGTGCAGCAGGGAAAGGAACATTCGGAACTGAGGAACTGGTTAACCGAATCCGGAACACGGGACTGGACTCGGTGGTACATCACCACCGTATTATTCTCCCTCAACTGGGTGCCCCGGGAATCGCTGCACACGAAGTCCACAAGGCGACGGGATTCCATGTTGAGTATGGCCCCGTACGGGCATCCGATCTCCCTGAATTCCTCAGGGACAGGATTGCAACTCCTGCAATGCGGGAGGTAACATTTAATGTATGGGACCGGGCCGTTCTCATACCCGTCGAACTACGAAGTGTGGCCCTTTATACCGTAATTGCTGCAATTGCTTTATGGTTCGTCGGGGGGGGGTTGCCTGCAGGAGGTTTTATCGCTGCAGTCCTCGCAGGGACGGTGCTTTTCCCCATCCTTCTCCCATATCTCCCGACGAAGGACTTCAGTACAAAAGGACTGGTACTGGGAGTTATCGTTACAGCCCCTTTTGCGGCCATGGGATTCCTTTCCATGGACCAGGGGGCCCCGTTATGGGTAGGGATTGCAACAGTTGTTACGATACTCTTTACATTACCTGCAATTACCGCATATCTGGCACTTAACTTTACAGGGTGCACCCCTTTCACTTCAAGGACAGGGGTCCGAAAGGAGATTTACAGGTATATACCCTTCATGGCAGGGTTAGTGGTCATCGGGGTTATTGTCGCCCTGGTGACAGGATTAACGAGATTCCTCAGGATGTGGTGAAATGCAGTTATTTAATTCATACGCCGAAAACACGCTCAGGTTTTATCCAGATAAATGCATCGGGTGTGAACGGTGCTCCGAGGTCTGCCCGCACAGAGTATTTTCAGTCCACGGTGATCGGGCATCCCTCCAGCGGCCGGAGCGGTGCATGGAGTGCGGGGCCTGCCAGAAAAACTGCCCGCCTGGTGCAATCACCGTTGAAAGCGGGGTTGGGTGTGCCTCTGCCATGATCTACTCAGCGCTGACCGGGAGAAAAGAGGTCACCTGCGGTGATGATGGGTGTTGTGGGGGTCAGGAAGAACGGGCAGATTCCTGCAGCTGTAACGATCCCAGCCAGTCAACAGATCATCCAAAATGAAAGGAGAGCGGGATTACCAGGTGAGCCGGAACATTTCCGGAAGATTATCAAAATTATGTAAAAATAAGAAAATATGTATTAACTCTTAAATCTGCCCTTTTTTCTTGTTTAATTCGGGCACTATTGTTTTCCTGATGGCCCCGGAAGTCGGATGGATGTAAATCAGCTGGTCTCCAATAACGATCAGCTCCCCTAATGGCCTGCCCTTTCCGACGGACTGGGCATTATGGGCTTTTATCGCTGCATCGCGGGATTCCGCGCTATCGAATGACTGGGTGAAAATCGCGAAGATATTTCCGTCTTTATCTTCAACCGTATAGCTGTGCCCTCCGGTCGCCCCAGGTAAACGCAGTGTTACATTGATGTCCTGGATAATCTTCAACCCGGTGGTATCTGCAGCTTCGCGTAGCTGGGCACCAGTCGTGACATGGTATGGTTCAGGACTCGTCATGACCATTAATGCTCCTATCGGGATGAGGACTACCAGCAGGATAACAATAATAACCGCCCAGGTCTCCCTGTCAATTTCGGTCATAAATTACCTCCTTTCTGAATTGATAGATAATGTGACATTTTACTTCACACCTCCGGTCCCGGACTCAATCCAGCTGGGTTTTTTCAGTTTCAGGAAGATCAGTGGTGGCACAGCCAGCAGGAATGTCCCTAACAACACTCCAACAACGTAGAAAAATGCCTCTGACGAACTGAAGTCCCCCGTCGGCATCAGCCCTACAATGAACGCAAAAATAACACCGAATGCACCCATACCACCAATCAGCCATATCCCGGGGATTCCACCGGGTATTTTAAACGGACGCGGTGCATCGGGCTTGCTGTACCGAAGCTTGATCAGGGACGCAAATACAAGCAGGTACACAATACAGAGTAATTCGACCGTCATTGCCGACAGGATCCAGTAGGCCTGGTTCACCGAAGGCAGGAACACGTAAAGCAGGGAGACAAACGTCCCGATCAATGCCTGGATAAACAACACCGCAACAGGTGAGCCATACTTGTTCGTCTTGTTGAAAACCGGGGGCAGGTTCCCCTCCTCTGCAACAACTCCAAGACCTTTGGCAGGCCCTATCAGCCAGGCTGCCAGTGAAACGACCCCGCCAATCGTAATCAGTACCGCCATCGGCGCTACCGCACTGGGAATATGGAGTGCATTGAAGAAGTACTGGATGGCCTGCATGACACCCGCAGCGAGGCTGAGTTCGTTAGATGGGATTACGAATGCAATGGCCAGTGTAGCAAGGACCGTGCAGGCGAAAATAATTACTGCCGATATGGCCATCGCTTTTGGATAGTCAGTACTGGGGTTACGTGTCTCAAGTGCATGGAACCCTGCCATCTCCATCCCGGCAAAGAGCAGTATCACTGTTGCAAAGAATGGAATAGTCGATAGGTTGATACTCGGCACAATCTCCCCGAGAGAGAATGGTGGAAGCACGATTGCTGCACCTGACGTCGCCCAGTAGACCCCGAGCCCGATAATCAGGATCGATGGGATGATGCTCCCGAGTATTACTCCGACATTCTGGAACTTTGTCGACACATTCTCGCCGAAATATGCAATGGCTGTCGTGCCCCAGAATGCGATCATCATTACAACAAACAGGTACATGGCATTTGTACCCAGGGCCGGCGAAAGGGCATATGCAAGAGTCGACGCAATGAACGCAAGAACCGTTGGAAACCAGACCAGGTTATTTGACCATTCGCAGAAAATGGCTACAAAACCACCTTTTTCTCCAAAGGCCTCTTTACACCAGGCATAGACCCCACCACCTTTGTCAGACAACATCGTTGCCAGCTCGGCCCCGGCGAGAGACAGGGGGATCAGGAACAGGACGGTCCCGATAATATACCACCCGATACATTGCCACCCGAACATTGCCATGGACGGGAAATTCCTGATGGAAAGCACTGCTGCGACGTTGATCATCGCCAGTGCAAATATCCCGAGCACCTTCGGGGGTGTCAGGACTGCTTTTTTTGGTGCTACGGTTTCATCGCTCATAAATCACCTCTCCTTGATACAATACATCATATACTCACCTTTGATACTTTCAACCCCGTGCGTATCATGCTCGAACCCGGGGAATTGCTTATCGAAGTCCTGCATCGATTTCAGGTACTTAAGGATCGCTCCATTCTGCTTACCCGTCCTTTCACCGGGTGCAAGCACAGGGATTCCCGGCGGGTAGGGGAAGATCCCGGTGGCAACGATCCTGTTACCTGCCTTCGAAACCGGAACGTGTTCAACTTCACCCCGAACAAGGCACTTAAACGCATCAGCGTACGACACGGCTGGTTCCGGAAGCTCTGAATAAGCCTGCTGGAGAAGTTCGCACATGTTATGCTCTTTTTTGAACTTGTGCATCTCGTCTGTCAGGCTTTTTAAGGTCATACCACCGTACCGGTCAGGATACGCACTCGTGAGATCAGGGAAGATCTCTTCAAGAGGGGCCCCTTCATCGTAGTGGCGCTTGAATTCGAAGAGCTCTGTCACAAGCGTCCCCCACTTTCCTTTCGTGATCCCCATCGAAAAGAGGAACAGGATGATATAGTCTCCCGATTTCTCGTTGACAATACCCCTGGTGTCAAGGAACTTTACTACCACTGCAGCCGGGATACCCCACGGATCAAGGGAGCCATCATCGTTCACCCCGGGCATTACCACGGTGACCTTGATCGGGTCCAGCATGCAGTAATCTTCAGGCAGGCCATCGAAACCATGCCATATCTCCCCGGGATGCAACACCCAGCTCGACGGGTTATCACGGAGTGTTTCTATTGATGCTTCGGCAAACGGAATTTTCTTCTTTGTTTTCGGGTCCGTTACCTTGTCAGGCTGCCACATCCCGAACCACCAGTCTTTCTTCTTACGATCCCCACAGATCTCCTTGTGGATCCGTGCCATTGTGCGGCGGAACCGTATCGCCTCTTCGATTGACTCGGTCGTAAGGACCCGGCCTGCAGCCCCGTCCATCATTTTTGATGAGACGTCCAGTGAGGCCATGATTGTATAGAGCGGGGAGGTGGAACTATGCATCATGAACCCCTCGTTAAACCGTGAATGCTCTATTGGAATACGACCGTTTCTTACATGGACCATGGATGCCTGTGAAAGGGCGGCAAGGAGTTTATGCGTGGACTGTGTTGCAAATACTGTTGGCCCCTTCGGGTTTTTTGCGCCGTCCCGCATGGCAAACCGTTCGCGGTAAATCGGGTTGAACCTCGCATAACCATACCATGCTTCATCGAAATGGATGCTGCCCACACTCTTCCCAAGCATTTCTTCAACCTCGGTCGCGTGGTAGCAGAGACCGTCGTAGGTAGAGTTGGTAACAATCGCGTGGACTGGTTTCGTGTCCTTCAACCCTTTCGCAAGCGGGCACGCTTTGATTTTCGCCTTTATGGTTTCAGGGGTCATCTCACCCGGCGGGATAGGCCCGATAATTCCATAGCGGTTCCTGGTAGGTACCATGAAGACCGCAAGAGAATGGGTCATGGTGAGTGCATGTTCAGCAGATTTATGGCAGTTCCTGTCAACGAGTACCACGTCATCCTTTGTTACCCGGCCAAAGAACACGATCTTGTTAGCCGTTGACGTGCCATTTGTCACGAAGTACGTCATATCTGCGCCAAATACCTTGGCTGCATAACGTTCGGCCTCGCCAAGCGGGCCGGAATGATCAAGAAGTGACCCGAGTTCACCCACTGATATGGAAAGATCAGACCTGAACAACTGTTCGCCGAAGAATTTGAAGAATAACCTGCCTGAAGGGGACTTTCGGAACGCGGTACCACCAGCATGTCCAGGGGTATGCCATGAATACTCAAAATCTTTGGAGAACTTTACGAGAGCACCAAAGAAGGGGGGCAACAGGCTTTCTTTGTACCGGTCTGCTGCTGCAATGATACGGCCGGCGATAAATGCCGGAGTATCATCCATGATGTAGACATACTCATTGATCTCCCTGATTGTGTCAACAGTAAGAGCGCTTGGCGCCTCCCCGGTCGGCTCAGCCATGAGGAAGATCGGAACATCTTCATTGCGCCCCCGGATCTCGTGGATCAGTTGCTTTGCATCCGTATGGTCTTTTGATTTGGGTGACCCGAGGGTCCAGCTGATCAGGAGACAATCGACTTCCGGGAGGTTTGCATAGGCAGACCGGGCATCTTCAAGCGATGCTATGGTATATACCAGGATATCAAAATCAGCAAGACCGTCCACGATCCTTTTAATTGTCCGCCCATGGGGGGTGTCACTGTTGACGGCCTCATCAACAATGACAACAGAAAGCTTTTCTTCAGGGTTCATGTATACCACCCCGTCTCACAGATGAGCAATTCACACCTGTACAGAGGAGATCTTTTTATGGACCACCTGTTATATGTCTTCAACAATACCACTCCTGACAAATAAATTCGTATTCCGAACCGGTCGGTGACCACGAATACGGCATTAGGGGCAATGTGTCGATTGTTTCTCATCCCGGGGATTCCGGACCATGGGTTCAGACATTCAGTAGGAGAGAAACGTTTCAGCTGGCCGGATACATTCCCTGGCCCCTCACGAGAAGAGGCTTTCATCAACAGCATATTTATAATTTGTTATGGAAAATCCCCGGTGAAGATAAACACAAAAGCTGTTGTTGAAAAGATCAATTCTCTCCACCCGTCCCTGGTCCTGATCGGGGGCGATTTGATCTACCGGAATGAGGAGAATTTTTTAATCCATAACTTCAGGCGAGAGAAGGGAATCAGCAGGTAGTACCGATTCTCGAAAAGTATATACAGTTCCGGAGAGTCTTACTTCTCATGGACGAAATTCAGCTCATTGCTCAAAAACGGGCTTTTCCAAGCAGGGGAAGGGCCCGGATTCATTCAGATGTCCTCTCTGAACTTGCAATCGAAGAGGGGGCTACAATAGAGATTGGGATTCCTGATGCAGACAAATGGATTTCAGCAACTGCATTTGCCGATTCCCTTGTCGAGTCCGGTCACATTCGCCTGAGCGAGGAGGACCTGAAGGTACTTGGGGCAAGTGAAGGCTCTAAACTCCGGGTCAGGAAAAAGGCAGGAATGACCGAACAGATCAAGAGTTCCGTAACAGGTGCCGGTGCAAGTGTTTCAGCAGGCATTGGTAAGGCGGGAGAGTCTATCAAGGGTACAACACCAGAGTCAATCAAAGCCGGTGCTGCCGGAGCTGCTTCAAGTGTCAGTTCAGGCCTTGGAAAAGCCGGGCAATCAGTCAGTGCTGCTTTCAGCAACGCATACGAGTCTGCAAAAAAGAAACTGAAACCAAGCGATGCAGCGACCCTTGACAAGGCACTGAAATCGAACAAGGGAGAAGTCCGTGCCATTACGGTAGCAAGCGATTCCGGAACCCGCCCGCTTTCAGGAATTAAACTCCCTGCCGGGGTTGTTCTGGCAGCAGTCCAGCGTGGAGATGCAATCCAGACAACCGATCCATCCTTCGTCCTGGTGGGTGGGGATGTTGTTTACCTCGTGGGAGAGAGCAGTCTTCTTGATGAGGCCTCCAAGGTAATCGGAGGATAAGATGGACCTGACGGCGCCACCAGACTGGTTTATCATTGCAATCCTGCTCCTGTTTGCGCTCCTCTTAATTCTCATCGTAGTCTGGGCAATCCGCAGGGGCCATGGTAATGTCCGGAAAATGGAGATCGAAGTGGAAAAACAGAAACTCGATCTCCTGGCAAAAGACCTGGATACGCGGGCGAAGGAGCACCCGTTCACCAAGCTCAGCACAGACCAGATCCAGTCAATCCGTACATTGGAGGATGAGAACGAAGTCATCGAGTTGAATAATTACCACAAGGAAAAGATCGTCGAGGCAAGACTCAGGAAACTCGAAAACCTCGTCCGGGAAGCAAAACTCGAGCGGATGATCCTGAAACTGGACCTCGAAGAGAAGAAGGTGAAATAATGTCTGAATATGCAGAAGGGACGGTAGAGGAGAAGCAGCCATTCTGGAGTAACCTGCCGGATGTTTCAGGGTATATGGACCAGAACCTGCCGACCATGGACAAGTCACTGGACACGTACTTTGACAAGAATATGGAGGCAATCATCGAGGAATGGGGCCTCCTCGTGGAGAACGATATGCTTGACCTCGAACGGCGGGTCAATAAGGTCAGCGCAGAAATCAACCAGCTGTACGACCACAAAAGGGTCATCAGCGAACGGGTGACGAAGCTCGACATTGTTATCACGAAGCTGGAGGGCAGGTAAGATGATTGACAAGTATATGAACAAGTACCTGGACCGGCGGATGAAATACCTCATCGAGGAATGGCAGATCGCCACAAAAAATGACGTGGCAGACTTCTCAGCCAGGTTAAATGCGCTGTCAGCCGAGGCTGCGAAACTGGCCACCTTCGAGAAAAATGCAGATGCAACACTGTCAGCCCTTGAAGCACGTGCGAAGAAACTGGAGGCAAAGAAAGGATGACCCCGCTTGAAATTGTCCTGACAATCCTGGTAATTGTTGCAATCATTATTGCAATCTATTTCTTCTTTAGGGGAGCAAAAGGTAAGATCTCATTAACGCGACCGGTTGAGAGCCGGGTCGATGAATACCTGGACCGCAGGTTCGAATCGATGGTGACCGAATGGGCCCTCGTCCGGACACCGGCTGTCAACCGCTTCAAGGCACAGCATGAACCCGTGATGGGACAGAATGAAGCGAAAGTAACAGAATTACAGGGTTTCGAGAAGGAGATCAACAATTCCCTGTCAAGGATGGAGGAGCGGCTTGACAATCTGGAAAAAGAGCTCACCAAGACAAAATAAGTCTGAACTTACAGGGAAGAACAATATTTACCTTGAACTGAAAAAGGAAATAAAACCACTCAGGGAACAGGGGGAATTGCCAACAAAAGTACCTGGAAGTTTCGGCAGGCATTATTGTGACCTCTGTAATGCCACCTTTCCGGTAGAGGAGCTTCGCCAGTGCAGCCTCTGTGGGAGATGGGTGTGCAACTCCTGCTTCACGAACGAATACTATATCTGTAATTCCTGTAATGGGATTCTGAAACTTTATATGACCAGGGAATAAGAATGGCCCCGTACCCCGGGCGTCCTGCCATTCTTTTCTGTATCCTTTTTTCCGCGTCCTGTATACTATCACGGATGCGAATCCAGGGGACAATAGTTCCTGTCCACACCATGATCCATGATAGGCCACCGTTCAATTATCCGGGACAACGTCCAGGTAATTAATCCGGGCAGGAGATTATTCGCTCATACCTCCAGATATAGAGGTTTTCCTCGGCCCCTGCCATTTTCCCGGGGATTATGATGTGGTGTTACAGGTCAGGCAATTATTAAGTATATCAGCGAAAGATACACTCAATCAGGTTTTATCGAACAGTAATTAAAGAATCTGCTGGACAAGGGGGGACATCGTTCCCTTACCAGCCTTGGTGATCATATGACAGAAACGGTTACAATATCTGAAAACAAAATTGGTGAAATTGCGCTCTATCCCTGGTGGATCATCCTGGTCCTCGGGATAGCCGTTCTAATACTCGGCATTGCCTTCCTTTCCTGGCCTTATCTAACGCTGATGCTGGTAGTCACATTTGTGGGAGCATACTGGTTTATCAGCGGTATTTTTGGAATTATCAGCCTTATCATTGACCGCTCAAACATGGGATGGAAACTTTTAATCGGTATTCTAGGGATTATTGCGGGGATCGTGATCCTGGCGTACCCCTTGTATAGCACCCTGCTGCTACCGGCGATGCTTGTGATATTTATCGGGGTGTGGGGACTGCTGATCGGAGCGGTACATCTCGCACAGGCATTCGGTACGAAGGACTGGGGTTCAGGGCTCCTGGGATTGGTTGCGATTATATTTGGAGTCCTGTTGCTCGCATACCCGTTTATCGCTGTTGCTATGCTCCCGTTCATCTTCGGCGGATTCGGCGTTGTCGGCGGGATCATCGCGATAATCATGTCATTCCAGTTCCGAAAAATGACTGCTGTATAGATG